>CAZVFF010000250.1:3141-3946 GCA_964626395.1 uncultured Iamiaceae bacterium
GTGGCCGGGGGCATCGCCTTGGCACACCCAGCCCCGAGTCGGTCGTAGTCGACGGTCAACATTCAGCGGCTCCGGTCGGTTGCCCGGGCAGGCCCGGGGTGTTCCGCCAACAGCGCCCGGTACTGCTCGACGGTGCGCGTCGCGGTGCGTTTCCAACTCCAGTGTTCCTCCACCCGGACCCGACCGGCGGCGCCGATCCGATTGCGCAGGTCGGGGTCGCCGAGCGCGACCCGCAGTGCGGCGGTGAGGGCCTCGGCGTCGCCGGGGGCGACGGTCAGCGCGGTCTCACCGTTGCGGCCGACGACCTCGGGCAACGCCCCGCCGGTGGTGGCCACCACCGGGATGCCACACGCCATCGCCTCGATCGCCGGCAACGAGAACCCCTCGTACAGCGACGGGACGACCGCGACCTCGGATTCGGCGTACAGCTCGACGATCCGTTCGTCGGTCACGCCGGTCACCCAGGAGATGTGTTCGGCCAGGCCCAGGTCGTCGATCTTGCGGGCGGTGTCGCCGCCCTCCTTCTTGCGGCCGATCACGGTCAGGTGGATGTCGTCGCGCTCGGTGCGCAGTTTGGCGACCGCGTCCAACAGGAACGTCAGACCCTTCATGGCCGAGTCCGCCGAGGCGGTGGTGATCAGGTGCCCGGGGCGGCGTTCGATGTGCGGCAACGGGCGGAACAGTTCCGGGTCCACACCCACGGGCACGACCTGCATGCGGTCCGGTTGCACGTGGTGGTCGCGCACGATGTCGGCGAAGGAGTTCTCCGACACGGTGATCACCCGTTGCATGCGACGGGCGACCT
>CAZVFF010000251.1:0-3942 GCA_964626395.1 uncultured Iamiaceae bacterium
GCTCGACGCGCCCTTCGCCCGACGCGACGACCGCGACGAGCCCGCCGTTGAACACCCAGGGGCGCCACCACGGCAACAGCGGGGCCGGGTCCGCCCGGCGCCGGTACCAGCAGACCAGGTACACCATGGCGATCCACAGGATCCCCACCATCATCCCGGGTTCGACGTACCAGTTCTCGCCCAGTTCCCGCCAGGTGAACGGCAACGGCAACCCGTCGGGTCCCAGGTGCGCGAGCACCGTGCCACCGAGATGGCCGACCGGGGATGTCATCGTCGGCATACCCCGTTCTACCGGTGCTCAGGCGCGCCGGGCCGGGCCGGTGGCGCGTGTCACGTCGCCGGTTCGGCGACCGGGGCCGGATCGTCGCGGACCGGTTCGGGTTCTCCCGGGCCGCCTGCTCCCTTCGCGAACCCGGGCAGGTACACACGCAGCAGGTCGACGGCGACGATCAACAGGCCGATCACCGCGACCGCCGCACCGGCCAGACCCACGGCCGCCCATCCCTTGTAGCGGGGCAGGTCGACGTACGCGTACCGCCGCACGATCGACAGCGCGCCGGAGATGAAGAACGCCAGCACCACGACCCAGCCGCCCAGCATGATCAGCGTGGAACCGATGCTGCCGAGCCGCATGTTCGGCACCCGACCGGTGAGCTGTTCGGCGTAGTGGTACACCCCACCGAGCAGGAACAGCACCGCACCCAGGGCCATGTAGGTGTGGAAGTGCGCCGGCACCCACATGGTGTTGTGCATGGTGAAGTTCACCATCGGCGTGGAGTCGATCAGCGCACCGACCCCGCCGACGGACCAGCCGATCAACCCGGCGTACAGCAGCAACGGCGCCGGGGACCACTTGATGCCGGATCGGAACACGATCAGCACCGCACCGAAGATCGTCACCGTCGCCGACGGGACAGCCGATGCGTACGAGAAGATGTTCCCCACCATGGCCAGGCCGGTGGGTTGGGCGAAGTCCATGTACAGATGGTGGAAGTACGGGAAGATGATCGTGGCGATGATGACCCACCAGGCGACGATCGTGGTCTTGGCCGCCGGCCAGGGGCGTCCCGCGTACTTGGGGATCACCGCGTACATGATCCCGGCGCCCAGGTAGATGGCGAAGTTCGCCATCATGTGGCCGACGAAGTAGATCAGGTTCTTCGCGAACAACGGCTCGACGCTGAAGCTGTTGTCGGCGGAGTGCACGATCAACAGGATGATGATGATCGCACCGGGGATCGCGGTCAGGATCGCCTCGATCGCCATGATGCCGGCCGCGACGATCGACGGGTTCGTGGCCCTCGGGTCGGTCGGTTCGGTCCGCCCCGCGACGATGTCGACGCCGTACATCCGCCCCGGGTTGCCGAACGTCTTGATCCCCGAGCGGATGACGTCGAAGCCCCACAGGGCGAATGCGACGGCCACGAGGGCGATCGCGATGTAGTACGGGTACGCCCAGTTCGGGTTCCAGCTGTCGGCCGCGGGCACGCCGGGGTGCGAGGGCAGCGGGTACAGGAACGTCCAACCGGGTCCGAACTTGCCGACCAGCGTCGACAGCAGAACCAGCACGATCGCGGTCATCGTCATGACGTAGGTGGTCACGGCGATCCCGGTCGACATGGGGATCCGGTCACGGATCACCCAGGACAGCACCGAGGCGAGCCCCATGAGGGTCACGGCGATCATCCCGGCTCCGTGCAGGGTCACGATCGCGTAGTACCAGCGGGCGTCCAGGATGTCGCCGGCCTGGATCCAGCGCATCATCAGCCCGAAGATCGCCAGCACCACGAACAGGATGCCGGTGGTGGCGATCCAGATGGCGGTGATGCGCCGGGCCCCGTCGGACCGGTACGGCGGGGTGGCGGTGTGCATCGTCGGTGTCTCCTCTGCCATGTCCCTCGTCACTCCTCGACCACGATCTGGCCCAGCATGTCGGTGTGGTAGAGCCCGCAGAGCTCACCGCACCGGATCGTGTACGTGCCCGGTTCGTCGAACGTGAAGTACAGGTCGTTGGTGACCTCGGGCATCGCCTGGACCTGGGCCACGATGTTGCCCTTGGAGTCCTCGAGCATGAACCCGTGATTCACGTCTTCGGAGGTGACCCGGAACCGGATGTGGTCGTGGGCCTTCACGCTCTTCAACTTGTCGCCGTTCTCGTCGTTCAACATCCAACCGAACTGCAGAGCGGTGACGTCCACGGTGGTCACCTGGGTGCCCTCGGCGGGTTTCTGCGCCATCGGGTACGGCATGTGGGGCAGGGTGGCGCCCAGTGCGCCGACCACGACGACGATCAGGAAGATGAACCAGTAGCGACGGATCCGGTAGCCGGTGTCGTGGATCGCCTCGTAGTCCTCGGGGCCTCTGCGTGCCTGACGGGCCGAGATGATGAAACCGAGTGCCAGGAGCACCGACACCACCAGGAAGATGATCAGGATGACGAATTGTCGGGGCACTCGGCATTCTCCCTGGCTGCAACCGGATCGGCGTTCGGACGCGCGTCGTGGCGCACGCGGGATCCACTTTCCCGACGATCCCCGATTTCCACTAGGGCCGAAGTGCTCGGCCCACCCGCGGCGTCGAGACCGGTCGACGCCGCCCGAAACCCGGTTCACGCTGGGAATTCATCAAGTCCGCATAAAGTGTGATTCATTTCACACAATCGGTGCCGACATGTTCGCCCCGGTCAGCCCAGGACGGCTTCGGCCCCCAGCAGTACCCGCACCTCGGAGACCAACGGTGCCGCGTGCTCCACGCAGTACCGCACCGGCAGACGCACGACGTCGGTGTCGCCCAGGTGCATGAACACCCGTGACTCGCCCGGGAACTCGCTCAACAGCCCTTTCAGGCGGATCAGGCGTTCCTCGTCGAGTTGGCCGGGTTGCACCTGGATCCGCAACGGCGGCGCGCCGTCGACGATCCCGTCGAACGCCTGCACGTCCATCGCGATCAACTTCGGGGTGTCGTCCCGTCGGTCGACCCGGGCCCGCAGGATCACCACCGAATCGTCCTCGAGCAGATGCC
This sequence comes from uncultured Iamiaceae bacterium, assembly GCA_964626395.1. Classification (GTDB taxonomy): domain Bacteria; phylum Actinomycetota; class Acidimicrobiia; order Acidimicrobiales; family Iamiaceae; genus JAFDWI01. Next base: position 3,022 of record CAZVFF010000251.1, read on the forward strand.
CGATCGCGGTCATCGTCTTGGGGAACACCATCACCTCGATCGACGAGCGCAGGTCCTCCAGGGTGAACACCGCCATCAGGTCACCCTTCTTGGTGTACTTGCGTTGCAGGCCGGTGATCACCCCACCGATCGTGCGGGTCGTCCCGTCCGCGATCTCGTCCAGCTCGTCGAGGGTCGTGTCGGCACGACGCGCGAGGGCCTCGGAGGCGCCCATGAGCGGGTGGTCCGACACGTACAGGCCGAGCATCTCCTTCTCGAAGGCCAACTTGATCTTCTTGTCGAAGTGCATGTCGGGGATCTCGTCGTGTTCGTCGAACATCGGTGCCGCGTCGTCACCGCCACCGTCGAACAGGCTCATCACCCCCTGGTCGCGTTCGCGGCGTCGGGCGATGGCCTTGTCCAGAATCGTCTCGAACACCAGCACCAGGCCCTGCCGGGGATGGCCGAGCGAATCGAACGCGCCGGCCTTGATGAGCGATTCGACGGCCTTCTTGTTCAGCGCCGAGGGGTCGACCCGTTCGCAGAAGTCGTAGAAGTCGGCGAACGGCCCGTTCTCGTCCCGTTCGGCGATGATCTTCTCGACGATCCCCTCGCCGACGTTGCGGATCGCGGACAACCCGAACGGGATCACCACCGCGCCGTCGTGTTCGGGGTCGGTGGACACGATCGGCACGAAGTCCGACGCGGAGCGGTTCACGTCGGGGACCAGCACCTCCAGGCCCATCGTGCGGCATTCGGCGAGGTAGACCGCGGCCTTGTCCAGGTTGGTCTTCACGCTGGTCAGCAACGCCGAGAAGTACTCGGCGGGGTGGTTCGCCTTCAGGTAGGCGGTCTGGTAGCTGATCAGCCCGTACGCGTACGAGTGGGACTTGTTGAAGGCGTAGTCGGCGAACGGTTCGATGATGTCGAACCACGCGGTGC
>CAZVFF010000252.1:0-3922 GCA_964626395.1 uncultured Iamiaceae bacterium
CACCAGGATCTCACGCACTCCGCGCCGCCCGGCCAGCAGCAGTTCCCGCACGGCTTGGCGCCCTTCGACCTGTTCACCGCCGACGTCGTGGTCCGAGCGTCCGTGGCTGCGGTAGTCGGCCCGCATCGCGGGGTCGACCTTGCCGCCCCGACCGCGCCCGGCCGGAGGACGCCCGCGTCCGGACGGGCGTTTGCCACCCCCGCCTCGCCGATCGTTCGTGTCGCGGGGCTTCGCGCCACGTTTGGGTGCGGGGCGACGGCCACGACGTTGCCCGCCCGGGTTCTTCGGGCGGCTCACCGGAACAGCACCGCCGACGCGAAACACACGATGCCTTCACCTCGACCGATCGTGCCGAGCCCCTCGGCGCGGCGTCCTTTCACGCTCACCGGCGCACCCACCGCCTCGCCGAGGGTGCGCTGCATGGCATCGCGTGCCGGCGCGAGTTTCGGCGACTCGGTGACCACCGAGCAGTCCACGTTGCCGATCCGCCAACCCTGGGTGCGCACCATTTCGACCACCCGGCCGAGGATACCGATGCTGTCCGCCCCGGCGCTGGTCTCGGCGTCCTCGGGGAAGTGCATCCCCAGGTCGCCCAGCCCGGCGGCCCCCAGGATCGCCTCGGCACACGCGTGGGCGACCACGTCACCGTCGCTGACCGCCTCCAGGCCCGGACCGTCGAAACGTTGTCCACCGAGCACCAATCGGCGGGTGGGATCGTCGGAGAAGCGGTGGACGTCGAATCCCTGCCCGACCCGGATCTCGTTCACGTCGGCGCCCGCAGCGTCAGGAACGTCTCGGCGACGACCACATCGGCCTCCTCGGTGATCTTCAGATTCTCCCGGCTGCCGGGAACGATCACGACGGTCCCTCCTCCACGCGCGACCAACGTCGCGTCGTCGGTCGCCTCCGCGCGACCGGTCGCGTGGGCCCGACGCAACGCCTCGACGGTGAACGCCTGGGGGGTCTGCACCGCGACCAGATCGTCACGACCCACCGGCGGTTCGCCACCGTCGGCGAGCCGCAACGTGTCGACCACCGGCACGGCCGGCACGGCTGCGTCGGCGCCGTGTTCCACAGCGACCGCAACCGACGCGAACAACGCCGGTTCGGCCAGGGCCCGCACCGCGTCGTGGACCAGCACGACCCTGGTTCCGGTGGGCACGACGGCGAGTCCGGCACGAACCGATTCCGAACGGGTCCGCCCGCCGGCGACGACCACGTCGACGTCGGGTTCGTCGTCGCCGACACGTTCCGCGGGGACGACCAGAACCACGAAATCACACGCGGCCCGGGCCGCGGCGACCGAATGGTCGAGCACCCGGCGTCCCGCCAACGGCCCGTACTGCTTCAACCCGCCGAAACGAAGTCCCCGGCCGGCGGCGACCACGATCGCCGCACGTGGAGTGCGGGCCGGGGCTGTGGAAGGGGAATCGGTGGCGACCATGGAATCGGGTCGGTCGACCCGTCGGAGGGAGACCGGCCGCCAAGAGTACCGGTTCGTCCCGCGATGGTCCGTGCCCGACATCGGATTCCGACGGTGGAATCTGCAGCGGTCGGATGGGCCGGTAACATCCGTCACATGGTCGACACGACGATCCTGCAATCCATCGAGATGTTCGCCCCGTTCGACGAGGATGAACTCGCTACGCTCGCCAACTCGGCGACCACACACGAACTGACCCGGAACGACACCCTCTTCGACGAGGCCGACGAACCCGAACACCTCTACGTGGTGACCTCCGGCCGCATCGCGATCGTGAACCGTTCCGTGGACGGCCGCGAGTCGGTGATCGCGTTGATGGAACCCGGGGACCTGTTCGGCGAGATGGGCCTGTTCGACGGCGAGGGCCGTTCGGCCGGCGCCCGGGCCCTGGAAGCCTCCGAGGTGATCGAACTCCCGTACGCACCGATCCAGCGGATCTACACCGACCGCCCGCAGTTGCTGTGGGAGGTGATCCGTCTGCTCGCCCGGCGGATCCGCGTGACCGACACCGCCTTGGCCGACTCGGTGTTCCTGGATGTCACCGGACGGACCGCGAAACGTCTGTTGGAGATGGCGGGCGACCGCGACGAGTTCACCCTGCCGGTCACCCAGGAGGAGCTCGCCGGGATGGTCGGGGCGTCGCGGGAACGGGTGAACAAGGCCATCGCCAGCTTCGTCCGGCTCGGCTGGTTGGACCAGACCGACCGTCGCTACCAGATCCGCCGCCGCGAGGAGCTCGAGCGACGTTCGAGCTGACGGGTGTGGCGGGCCACGTCACCGGCCACGATGGCAACGAATGCGTTGACAATCCGAGCGACGCCGATTAGACGTGACGTGACGAACGACCTTGGTCGTTGCGCGCGAGCGGACAACCTGAGCGGAGGAAAATTCCATGAGATCCCCAACCACGCACCGACGGCGAACACGCTCCCGAGGTTCGCTGGCGACCGTCGCGATCCTCATCGCGGCGGTCACGATGTTCGCCGGCAACCCCCTCGACGCGGGTGCCGCGCAGATCAACGGTGCCGGCCCGCTGACGATGATCGACACGACGCCGGACCTGAACTGTGCGATCGACCACGAGGCCGACTCGTCGGGTCAGTTCTACGGCGACACGGCCTGTGGCACGTTCGTGACGAACGGGACCAGCATCTGGGGCCCGGCGAGCGTTCCCGCCGGACCCAACGGCTCGCCCGGCACCTCGCCGGGCTACAACGCCTGGACGCCCGTGTCCCAGACCGGCCCGACCGGTTCGGGAACCTCCGCCGACCCCTACAAGCTGGTCACGAAGGTCAAGGGCGGGCCCTTCACCGTCACCCAGACCGACACCTACGTCGACGGTCAGGAATCGGTCCGTACCGACGTGAAGGTCGAATCCTCGGGCAACGTCACCGCGACCGTGTACCGGGCCGGTGACTGCTACCTGCAGGGCAGCGACGCCGGCCTGGGTCGCCTGGACGGCGGGATCGCCCCCACGTGTGTCGCCGGGCCGGGCTCGGACGACCCGAGCCGGATCGAGCAGTTCTACCCGTTGACCTCGGGCAGTAACTACATGGTCGACGAGTACGACGTCATCTGGGACGCGGTTGTGAGCATGCAGGCGCTGCCCGACACCGTGAAGGTCGACAACGGAACCGAGGGCGGCGTGTACGACAACGCTGCGGGCCTCAGTTGGACCGCTGCGCTGAGCGCCGGTGCGGCCCGGACGTTCTCGTCGATCATCACCTTCTCACCCACCGGGATGGTGCCGCTGATCGTCACCAAGACCGCCAACGTCGACACCGTCGAACCGGGCGGTCAGGTCACCTACACGATCACGATCTCGAACACGGCCGAGGTGCCACAGACGATCACCGAGATCACCGACATGCTGCCCGACGGGTTCGGCTACGTGATGGGATCGACCACCGGTGCGACCACCGACGATCCGGCGCTGGACTGCCTGCCGTTGGTGTGGTCCGGTGAGTTCACGGTTCCCGCGGGAACCGACGACGCCCCCGGGACGCTCACGCTCACCTTCGTGACCCAGGCCCCCTCGGAGCCGGGCACCTACACCAACTCGGCATCGGCCGCCGGTGACGGTGTGAACGTGATCGCCGCCAACGACACCGCTCCGGTGGTGGTCGAGGCGGCCGCGGTCACCACGACCACGGCCCCCGGTGACGACACCACCACGACCACCGTCGTCGACGACACCACCACCACGGTCCCCGGTGACGACACCACCACGACCACCGTGGCCGATGACACCACCACGACCACCGTGGCCGGCGAGGAACTGCCGGACCCGGTCATCGTGGAAGGTGAGGTCGTCGTGCCCCCGTCCGGTGACGAGTGCGTGTCCGATCTGGCACCCGCGCCCGCCGCACCGGCGACCCCGGTGAGCGCTCAGCCCACCTTCACCGGCTGATCCACCGACCGTCGAACACCGGTCACGGC
>CAZVFF010000253.1:0-3899 GCA_964626395.1 uncultured Iamiaceae bacterium
GTTGCCGCCGCTGCTCGAAGCGGTGCGCGACTCGGGGCACCCGGTGGGGTGGGCGTGCGACCCGATGCACGGCAACACCTTCACCACCGACGACGGCCACAAGACCCGCCGCTTCGACGACATCGAAGCCGAACTGGCGGGGTTCTTCGCGGCGCACCGCGAGGTCGGGACCTGGCCGGGTGGGATGCACGTGGAACTCACCGGCGACGCCGTCACCGAATGCATCGGCGGAGCGGACGACATCTCCGCTGCCGATCTGCCGCAGCGCTACGAGACGATGTGCGACCCGCGGCTGAACGGCCGCCAGTCGTTGGATCTCGCGTTCAGGGTGGGCGAACTGCTTCACTGAGGGGATGGATCAGCCGTCCGAGCCGACCCCGGCGGTGACCGGCGACCCGGGCCGGACCGGCGTCGGCGTCGGCCCCGACGATCCCGAACGGGTCGGTCGCGAACCGATGAAGCTCGGTTACCGTCCCGAACTGGACGGGCTGCGGGCCGTGTCGATCCTGCTGATCTTCGTCGCGCACATCAGCTACCCGTGGCCGTCGCTGGGTCCGAATTTCATGCCGGGATCGTTCGAAGCGGTCGACCTGTTCTTCATCCTGTCCGGGTTCCTGCTCACCAAGTTGCTGTTCGAGGAACGCGCCAAGACCGGCGGGTTCTCCTTCCGTGGTTTCTACCGACGCCGTGCGTTGCGGTTACTGCCCGCGTTGATCTTCATGTTGATCGTGCTGATCCCGGTGACGATCCAGCAGGGCCACCATCTGCCGACGTTCCTCATGGCCGAGCTGTACGCGTTGTTCTACGTGACCAACTGGGCGATCGTGATCGGCGCGGACGGCACGATCCCGTTCCAGTTCTCCCACATGTGGACCCTCGCCATCGAAGAGCAGTACTACCTGGTGTTCTTCCCGTTGCTGATCGGCCTGCTGGCGTTGTTCAAGTCGCTGCGGACCGTTGGCTGGGTACTGGTCGGGTTGATGGTGCTGGTGTGGGTCGACCGGTTCATCTCGGCCCAGTTCGTGTCCCCCGGCGACTTCGAGACCACCCTGTACGTGCGGTCGGACACCCGCGCCGACGCGTTGTTGATCGGCCCGCTGCTCGCGGTGTGGTTGCAGCTGGGGCACCGGATCACGCCCAGGATCCGTCTGCTCGCGATCCCCGCGACGGCGTTCCTGGTGTGGATGGTGCTGTATGCGGGCATCAACGACAAGTGGGTGTACGAGTGGGGGTTCGGGCTGATCGACATCTCCTGGGGTCTGGTGCTCATCGGGGTGTTGGGCGGCACCCACGTGTTCACCCGGATCCTGCAGCTGCGCCCGATCGTGTGGACCGGCAAGGTGTCCTACGGGCTGTACCTGTGGCACATGCCGGTGTTCGTCGAGGTGTTCCGCCACACCCGTTACCGCGAGTACCTGCCGAACTGGTTGCCGTTCGTGTTGGCGGTCGTCGCGACCTACTGCGTCGCGGGTTTCTCCTACTACGTGATCGAGCGGCCGTTCCTGCGACGCAAACGCCCCCGTGGTTCGGTCGTGGAGACCCCGCCGGTGCATGCGGATGCCGCACCTGGTGGCCCGGCGCCGTCGGTGGCCCCGCCGCCGGGGTGACCCCCCCGGTCGGTTCAGGGCCCCGCTCGGGCCGGATCCCGGCCGGTTCAGGGCCCGGTCGGGTCGGGACCGGTGAAACCCGGGCCCGTCGCGTCCTCGCCGTGGAGCATCCGGGCGATCGACCCGTAGTCGGGGCCGCGTCGCAGGTGGTGACCACCGTCGATCGGCAGGCAGTTGCCGGTGACCCAACCCGATTCGTCACCGGCGAGGAACCTGATGACGGTCGCGACGTCCTCGGGTCGGCCGATCCGGGCGACCGGCATGTTCGTCAGGTAGGAGGCGACGAGTGCCTCGTCGGCCATCGGCCAGGCGACCAGTTCGGTGTCGACCAGGCTGGGTTGGACCGAGTTGACCCGCACTCCGGACGGGCCGAGTTCGTCGGCGGCGTTGCGTACGAGCGCGTCGATCCCGGCCTTGGATGCCGCGTAGGCCGACATCCAGGCGTGCACGGTGCACGCCGCCAGCGACGACACCGCCACGATCGCTCCCCCGCCGGCGTCGACGATCGCCGCACCGGCGTGTTTGATGGTCAGGAACGTGCCGGTCAGGTTCGTGGACACGATGGTGCGGAACTCATCGGCGGGTTGGGCCACGATCGGGGCGACCCCGCCGGTGCCGGCGCAGGCAACCGCGACGGCGAGACCCGCCGGGGTGCCGCGCGCCGTTTCCACGGCGGCGGCCACGGCGTCCTCGTCGTCGACGGATCCGACCGCGATCGCCGGCGTCGGGGCGTCGGGGAACTCGTTCGCGATTCCGTCGGCGGCGGCCCGCAACTTGTCCTCGGTGCGGCCCATCAGCGTCACCCGGGCGCCGTCGCGGGCGAGCAGGCGTGCGGTGGCCAGGCCGATGCCGCTGCCCCCTCCGGTGACCAGGGCGCCCCGGCCACGGAAGGTCTGGTCGGATCGATCACCCATGGGTCCGTTCTCCTTGGTCGTCGGCGGAACCGTCGGCGGTGGGGCCGCCGGGGCCCAGATTAGGCTCGCCCCGATGCCCCCCGACGCTGCCCGAACCGGTCGTCGGTCGGCCGGGCCGCACCGACGTGGCGGGTCCGGCGACCGGGAGCCCGGCGGGACCGGATCATCGACGCCGACCGAACCGGTGGGAACGCTACGGGAACCGTCCGACGATCGGTACGCGACCGCCGTGTTGGCCGTCGGCCTGGCGGTGCTCGCCGGGTTCGCGGTGTACCTGGCCCGGGGCTTCACGTTCGTCGCCGACGAGTGGGACATCCTGGCCCATCACGTCCACGGGGCCCTGCTCACCCCCTACAACGGGCACCTGTCGGCGATCCCGATCGCGATCTACCAGGGGTTGGCCCACACCGCCGGGGTGGGGTCGTACACGCCGTATCTGGTGGTCGGTGTCGTCGGGTTCCTCGCGGTGCCCGTCGCGTTCCACCTGACCCACCGGCGGGTCGTCGGATCCGTGGTGAGCGCGATGGGTGCATTGGCGATCGCGTGGTCGTCGGCCGCGTCGACGAATCTGCTCTACGGGTTCCTGGTGAACTTCAACCTGCCCCTGGTGATGCTCCTGGTCGCGTGGTGGCTGATCCGTCGCGACACCCCCCGCAGCGACTGGTGGGCGGTGGTGGCGGTCGCCGTTGCGCTCGCATCGTCGAGCGTGGGTGTGGTCGTCGCGTTCGCGGTGATCGCCGAACTGGTCTTCGCCCGGGTGGCGTTGCGTCGTCTGGTGCGCTTCGCACCGCCGGTGGTGGCCTGGCTGGTCTGGTGGGTCGCCCGGCACGAGTCGACCACACCGGCAACGGTCGGGGAACGGCTCGCCTACGCGTGGCACATGACGGTGGGGATCCTCGCCGGGTTCACGCTCGGTTGGGAACCGGGCGCGGTGGTGGTCGCGGCGGTGATCGCCGCGGTCGTCGTGTCCGCCCGGCGGCGAGGGCGCCTGGACGCCCACGTGGCGGCGATCGGTGCCGCGTTCGTGTTCTTCGTGGTCCTGTCGTCGTTCAGTCGGGCCGGGGAGATCGTGTTGAACCCGCCCGACGCCCCTCGTTACGTGTGGCTCGGCGACCTGCTCGTCATCGCGGCGTTGGTCTGGTGTCTGCGTGGGGTGCGGATCCGCCCGCGTGCCGTGGTGGCCGTGGCCCTGGTCGTGGTGATCGGCGCGGTGGGTCTGGTCGACGGGATGCGGGACCATCGGCGTTTCGTGCTCGACGCCGATGCCCGGACCCGGGCGTTCCTGGTCGGCGCCGAAGCCGCCGGGGTCGCCGCCGATCCGGACAGGATCCTGCCGTTGAACATGATCCCGGTGACCGTCGGTGAGTACCGGGAGATG
>CAZVFF010000254.1:0-3895 GCA_964626395.1 uncultured Iamiaceae bacterium
CCCACAACCGGCTGCGCAGGTCGATGCTGACCGCTTCACCCACGGTGGCGTCCCGACGGTACGCGGCGGCAGCGACCGTGAACGCCGGCACCGCCGTGGCCGGGAAAGTGGCGGGGTCGAAGCCGGTGAACAACTCGGGGGCCACCGTGGCCCGCAACGCCGCGATCTCGGCGTCGAGTACCGCCGCGTCCGCGGGAGCGCCGTTGATGGTCTCCAGGGGCCAGGCACGCACCCACATGCGGGGGCTGGACCCGCCCCGGTCCAGGCGGGCCTCGAGCAGCTTGTGGATCCCGACGTGAGCGAAGGGGCACAGCATGTCGGCGAAGATCTCGATCGTGTCGCTCACGGCGGTCACCCTACCGACGCGCCCGGCCGATCCGGGGCGGACGCCCGGTTCAGGTCGCGACGATCCCGGCCCGGGCGAGGTAACCCAGCAGTCCGTCGGTGACGGCCAGACCGGACAGTTCCCACGGCGCGAACCAGCGTGCCTCCGCGGCGTCGTCACCCGAGTGCAGTTCGCCGCCCACGACCCGGGCGGCGAAGTCGTGGATCCGGTAGGTCGTGTCGGGTTCGGCGGCCGGCACCTCGATGGTCCACAGGCACTCGGCGACCTCGACCGCCAGGCCGGTCTCCTCGGCGACCTCCCGGACGGCCGCCCGGGCGACGGTTTCGCCCGCCTCGACCCGTCCGCCGGGCACCGACCACAACCCGGCCGAGGGTGCGTGTCCGCGTCGCACCAGCAGCACCCGACCGTCGTCGTCGACGATCACCGCGCCCGCAGCTTCGATGATCCGGCCCATGGGCCCAGCGTAGGGACCGGTTCCGTCGGCCGGTCCACTGCGATGTCACCGCCGGCCGGTAGCGTGCCGGGACGACGGCGCGAACCGTCCGCTCCCCGAGGCCGGGATTCCGCGTCGAGCGACTTCCCCCCGAGAACCCACATTCCACACGGGAGACGACGCACCCATGACCACCGAAATCGCCCACCGCATCCGAGCGCTGCTCGACAAGGCCGAGAACACCGAATTCATCCACGAACGCGACGCGTTCACCGCCAAGGCCATCGCCCTGATGGCCGAATACCGGATCACCGAGGCGATGCTCGACGCCGCGCGTGACCCGCACGACCGACGAGGCCGGATCACCGAACGACAGATCCAGCTGGGTTCGGGGCCGTACGTGCGGGCCCGCCTGGCGCTGTTGTGCCAGGTCGCGGATGCGAATTCGGCGTCGGTGGTGACCCACGTGGGATGGGAGGGTCGGGTCGCGACCGTCAACGGCTACGAATCCGATCTGGCACGGATCGAGATGCTCCACACCTCACTGCTCGTGCAGGCCACCACCGAGGCGGGACGTGTCGCGGTGCCCCGCGGGTCGTCCACGGTCACGGTTCGCCGCTCGTTCCTGTTCGGGTTCGCCGCCAAGGTCGGGGAACGCCTGGCTGAAGCGAACCACCACGCCGCACGATCCGCCGAGGCGGCCGCCGACACGTCGTCGGCGTCCACGGTGGCGTTGGTCCTGGCCGACCGACGTGCCGACGTCGACGACTACGTCGCCAAGCGTTATGGCCGTATCGGGACGCTGCCCGCCGCCCGGGTGTCGCGCACCGGCTACGGCGAGGGACGCGCCGCGGGGGCACGGGCCGACCTGGGAACCGACCGTGGCGTCGGGTCCGCGAGCCGAGGGGCGATCGGCGCATGACCCGGGACTCCGACCGTTCACGGGTGTACGCGGCCGAGGATCTCGTGTTCGACGAGACCCTGTTCACCGAACCGCTCGGCGCCACCGGCATCGTGGAGATGGCGAGGCTCATCGCCGCTGATCCCTGGTGGCTCGCCGAGGGCATCGAGTTCCGGGTGACCCCGGCCCGACGTGAATCGCATCATTCCTCGGCACGGGTCACCGCCGGCGTTGCACGGATCCGGTTGTCGTTGCGTCAGGAGGACGCGGCGACCCTGGCCCACGAACTCGCGCACCTGGTGGCCACGCACCGTGGCGGTCGGACGGGCCACGGCCCGCTGTTCCGCGCCGCGGAACTCGACGTCGTCGCGGTGGTCTGTGGAACCGCGGCGTCGGCCCGTCTGGCCCGCGCGTTCGCCGATGACGGTTTGGCCATCGCGCCCCGGCTGTGGCAGGCACCGGCCGACCGAGGCGAGCGCGGTCTCTACGGGCGCTGGCGACTCGATCGTCTCGGAAGCCCCCCGGTGACGTCGACCAGCCGGTGAGGCCGGCCAGCCGGCTCGCGGACCGACACACCGACCGACAACCCGGGCTTTGGTGGTGGGCGCGGCAGGGTTCGAACCTGCGACTTCTGCCTTGTAAGGGCAGCGCTCTGACCAGCTGAGCTACGCGCCCGGGGAGCCCGACAATCTAGCGTTCCCCGGCCGCGAACACCTCCGCACGGTTGCGGACGAGCGCGTCGCACAGCTCGCGCGTCGCGCCCGCGACAGGGGTCCGGCGGACTGTGTGGTCAAGCACGATCAGCTCCCGACCGAGCGCGTCGACGACCTCCGCGCCGGTCTCGGCGCAGATCAACACCGCTGCCGCGTAGTCCCAGACGCCGTGCGCATCGGGGGAACAGTCCACGTAGGCGTCCAGGCGGCCGTCCGCGACCGCGCACAGGTCGAGCGCCGCGGCACCCAACGCACGGAACTGGCGCCAGCCCAGCGACCGGGCCGGCAACCCGGAGATCCCCACCACGGCATCACCGGGGTCGACGACCGCGGCGGGACGGATCGGTACGCCGTCACAGACGGCTCCCCCACCGCGGGTCGCCGTGTACCGACGGTCGTGCAACAGATCGTGGACGATCGCGACCGCGGGGCCCTCGGCGTCGACCGCGCAGATGCTGGTCGCCCACCACCCGACTCCCCGGGACGCGTTCGTCGAACCGTCGAGCGGGTCGACGATGAAGACCACATCGGCGTCGGCTCGGACCAGACCCGACTCCTCACTCAACACACCGACACCAGCCGGATCCAACACACGGTGCACCGCGGCATCGGCGGCCAGGTCGCTCGCGTACTGGCCACGCCGCAACCCGGACGGGCCCCAATCACCCCAGTCGGCCAGGGCTTCACGGACGGCGTCGACGGTCCGCTCGACCAGGCCGATCAGGTCCGGATCGGGTTCCGACACGTGGGGGGTCACCGGGTCCGACACGCGATGCACGCTACCTGCGCCACACCGGGGTGTCCCGTCCCGACGACGATCCACCAGACGTAGTTCACATCGTCGTGTCGAACGTGGCAGGCTGGTGCCGACATGTCCGTGATCGACATCGCCGGCTACGTCGCCGACCTCAAGGACCATGCCGTCGACCACGGCTTCCACGTACACGACGAACGGCACTTCATCGAGAGCTATTCGCTGCGTCAGTCCTGGGAGGTGGACCTGCACCCCGAGGAGGCGTGCGGCGGTCCACTCGACCTGCACCTCGCCCTGGACATCGACCCGCGGGTCCAGTTCGCCTTCGAGGACCTGATCCTGTCGATGGACGACGACGACAGCGACCCGCCCGACACCTACAAGCTGCCGCTGCACTTCAACTGGGCACTCCCCCCGCTGGCGTACCCGCCGGACCTTCTGGTGTTGGCCACCGATCTCGCCGGTGTGGGCGGACCGACCCTGCCGGTGGAGGTCTCCGCGGTCGACAGTTTCGCTTCGGTCACCGACGCCTCGGAACGCGCCGTGAACGTGGTGGCCACCGTCCAGGTCTCGTTGTCCCGGGTGTTCCTGGGTACCGAGCAGCTCTGCGACGTGCTGGATCGCTGCGGCGACGTGTCACGTTTCCTCTTGGAACACGCCCCGGTCTGGTTGGGCAGCGACTGAAACGCGCGACCTCGACGTTGTCGGCAGGCCGACAGGACACGAAGCCCGGTCGACACTGACGACC
>CAZVFF010000255.1:0-3885 GCA_964626395.1 uncultured Iamiaceae bacterium
GTGGCTGAACCCGAATTCAGTTCCGCCGCGACCCGGGCGCCGACCCGGACGACCCCCGCGGTCCCGACGGGGTGCTGCGACACCCGGGGCGTCCACACGACCGGGCCGTCCACAAGATCGGGTCGTGTCACGATCGGAACGGTGCACGGCCACGCCGTCGGCAGGGTCGGGCACGTCGAACGGTAGGGTCCGCCCCCATGGAGTCGTCCCCGTCGGCCGTACCGTGACCGCCACCGACGCCGCCGGGTTCCCCACCGGGTTGGTGTTCGAGGACTGGACCGGTGACGCCCGTTTCCACGAGTACACCCGCGCCGCGAACCCGATCGTGCCCGAGCTGTCGCCACCGGTGCCGATCCGGTCGTTCCCCGCGGCGTTGCACCGCACCGGCGGGACCGGTGTCGTGCCGTTGGACCTGTCCGCCGAGCTGGGCATCGACACCGGCCCGGCGACCAGCCCGGCGTTGTGCGCGTCGTTCATCCACATCGTGCCGGACGAACACGTCGACACCGCGCCGGTGGCGACCAGCGAGCTGTACCACGTGATCCGTGGCACCGGGTTCTCGACCGTCGACGATGCCACGATCCGGTGGGGAACCGGGGACACCTTCGTGCTTCCCGCCGATGCACCCGCCACCCACCGGGCGGTCACCGACGCGGCGCTGTACCACGTGACCGACGAGCCGTTGCTACGCCACCTGGGGGTCGCACCGGTCGCCCGGCGGTTCGCGCCGACGATGTTCACCGCCCGGCGTGCCCGCGAGGAACTCGCCGTCGTCGCCGACGACCCGCACGCCGCGGCCCGCAATCGGGTGAGCGTGCTGCTGGCCAACGCCGACCAGGCCCGCACACTGACCGCCACCCACGTGTTGTGGGCGATGTTCGGGCTGTTGCCCGACGGCGCGGTCCAGCGGCCCCACCGGCACCAGTCCGTCGCGTTGGACCTGATCCTGGACTGCGAACCGGGTTGTCATTCCCTGCTGGGCGCCCGCATCGACGCCGACGGCGAGATCCTCGACCCGGTCCGGGTCGACTGGGAACCCGGCGGCGCGTTCGTGACCCCGCCGGGGATGTGGCACGCCCACGTGAACGAATCCGGCGCACCGGCGTACCTGTTCCCGGTCCAGGACGCCGGCCTGCAGACCCACCTGCGGTCCCTCGACATCCGGTTCACCGCACCCCGGCGCTGAACGGACGCGCATGGGCGTGGTGCGGACGCCCCCGGGCGCGTCTTCGCGCACCGCCCCGGGGGGATCGGATGGTCCAGTGTCACAGCGACAACGGCGGCGTCCGGTCCAACGGGTGACGATTTGTCGCTGTGACACTGGACGAACGGACCCTCGGGTGTCCCCCGTGCCCCGCGCGCGGGTCGAACCCGGGTCGCTTGCCTAGCGTGGGGGCCCCGTAACCCGCCGGGGTCGTCGGACCCGGGCGCGAACCGCCGAGGAGGCGAAGAACATGATCGGCCCCGCCATCGCGCCGGTGCGCAGGCTCGTCGCCGCGCTGATCGTCGGACTTCTCGCCGTCACGGCGTGCTCGTCGAGCGGCTCATCGCTGGAACAGGTCGACGGGTCCGAACGGGCTCCCGAGGGCTACGACGGACGTACCGAGATGTTCGACCCGACCCGGATCCACGACCTGTCGGTCGAGGTCGACACGGACACGTTGGCAGACATGATCGATGCCTACGAGGAGTCCGGCGACAAGAACTGGATCGAAGCGAACGTGACCATCGACGGGTTCCGGTACGGACGGGCCGGGCTGCGCCTGAAAGGCAACCTGTCGCTGGAGGGGGCATCGGACGCCGAACCACGGGATCTGCCCTACAAGATCCGGCTGGACAAGTTCGTCGCCGACCAGAACCACGGTGGGGTGACGTCGTTCGCGGTGCGGTCCAACCCGATGGAGTCGTCGCTGAACGAGGCGGTCGCGCTCGACCTGCTCGACGAGATCGGGCTGGCGTCCCAACCGTCGGCCCACTACCGGTTCTCCATGGACGACTCGCCGCCGTCGCTGCGGCTCGTCGTGGAGCTGCCCGAGGACGAGGTGTGGTCCGACGGGATCTTCGACGGCGACGGTGCCCTGTTCAAGGTCCGCTGTGAGGGCGACTGGGCCTACCACGGCGACGATCCGGCCGACTACGAGGTGTCGTTCAAACAGGAGAACGGTCGCAAACGCACCGGACCCGAACCGGTGATCGACCTGGTGCGGTTCGTCGACGAGGCCGACGACGCCACGTTCGCGGACGGCTTGGGGGACCACCTCGACGTCGAGGCATTCGCCACCTACCTGGCGATGATGGACCGGATCGGCAACGTCGACGACATCGGCGGCCTGGGGAACAACGCGTACCTGTGGTGGGACGAGGCCACCGACCGACTCACGGTGGTGCCCTGGGACCTGAACCTGGCCTTCAGCGTGCTGCCCGCCGACCTCGACCCGGACGCCTCCGACACCGCCGGCCCCGACGGGTACGTGCCGAGCGAACGCCTCGGAGACCCCAACCCGTTGGTGACCCGGTTCTTCAGCGTCGCGGCGTTCGACCGGCTGTACCAGCAAGCGACCGACCGGGTGCGTGGCGAACTGTTCGAATCGGGTTTCGCGCAGGAGGTACTGGACGCCCGCGTCCGGGCGCTGGTCGACGGGGCCGACGACCTGATCGACGCCGACACCGTCCGGTTCGAAGCGACCGCCATCGACCAGTTCTTCCGCTGACCTCCGGGCCCCGGCGATCCGCCCGGTCGACGGCCCGCGGGCTGTCCGGTCGGTCGGATCGGAGCGGTCAGCGGCCCGTGAACCGGGCGTCGCGGCGTTCCAGGAACGACGCGACACCTTCGGCGAAATCGTCCGACGCCATGATCTCGGCGGCCATCGCCGGGATCGCCGCCGCGGCCGCGTCGGGTCCGTCGGTCACCGCGAGCCTGGCGTTGGCGAGCGTGTGGCGCACCGCGACGGGACTGCACGCGGCGATCTCCCGGGCGACCCCGATCGCACGGTCGATCTGGGTGCCCGGTTCGACGACCTCCTGGACGAGCCCGATGCGGAACGCTTCGGCGGCGTCGACCTCGTCGGCGCGCAACAGGTGGTACATGGCGTTGCCCCATCCGGCCCGTTCCACCCACCGGAACGTGCCGCCACCCAGGGCGGCCAGGCCCCGCTTGGGTTCCAGTTGACAGATTCGCACGTCGGACGCGGCGACGGTGATGTCGCCGGCGAGGGCGAGTTCGATCCCGGCGGTGAAGGTGATGCCCTGGATGGCGGTCACCACCGGTTTGGTGGGCCGCCTGCCGAGCCCGTACGGGTCGACCGCGTCGGATCGTTGACCGGTCTCCACGCCGCCGTCACCGAAGAACAACGGCATGTCCAACCCGGCGGTGGTGTGGTCGCCCGCGAAACACAGCACGCCGACGAACAGGTCGCCCTCGTCGTCCAGGCGGGTGAGCGCCTCGGCGATCTCGCCACCCATCTTGGGGGTCATCGCGTTCTTCTTCTCGACCCGGTCGACGGTGATCACCAGGATGTGGTCGTCGACGACCCGGGTGTGCACCTGCCCGTGCGGGTGGCGTTGTTCGGCGGTGGTGTCGGGGCTGGTCACGGTGGCTGTCCGTTCGTTCGTCGGGTCCGGGCCGGTGGTCGTCGCCGCCGGTTCTCGGGGTGTGTTCACGGCGGTTCTCCCGGCGACGGTACCGGTTGCGATCGTGCCGTGCGGACCCGGCCGGTCCGGATCCCGGCCGGGCATGCCGAACGGTTCCCGAATCGGCGACCCGGGAGACCCGGGCGACCCGGCGGGTCGGTGACTTCGGGAACACCACCTCCAGTCGGGGTGGTCCGTGTGCCGATGGGGTACCTGTCGCACGATCGAGGCATCGGGGGTACGGTCACGACCCGA
>CAZVFF010000256.1:0-3855 GCA_964626395.1 uncultured Iamiaceae bacterium
GGGTGCACGATCGTCGTCAAACCGTCCGAGGTGGCGCCGATCAACGCGTTCATCCTCGCCGAGATCGTGGACTCGCTCGGACTGCCCCCCGGGGTGTTCAACCTCGTCTCCGGGGTCGGCCCCGTCGTCGGTGAGGCACTCGCCGGTCACCCCGAGGTCGACATGATCAGCTTCACCGGGTCCACCCGGGCCGGGAAGCGTGTCGCCGAGCTCGCTGCGGCGAGCGTGAAGAAGGTGGCGCTCGAGCTGGGCGGCAAGTCGGCGAACATCCTGCTCGACGACCTCGACGGTGACGAGTTGGCGAAGGCCGCGAAGTCGGCGGTGGGGGCGTGCTACCTGAACTCCGGACAGACCTGTTCGGCGTTGACCCGTCTGTTGGTCCCCGCGGATCGCCACGACGAGATCGTCGAGTTGATCCGCGACGAGGTGGAGACGACCTGGACGCTCGGGGATCCCTCCAGCGGTGAGGGGCGCCTCGGGCCGGTCATCTCGGCGGCGCAACGCGACCGGGTGCGGGGCTACATCGACAAGGGTGTCGCCGAGGGGGCGACGTTGGTGACCGGCGGTTCCGACGCCCCCGACGGGTTCGAGACCGGGTTCTTCGTCCGACCGACCGTGTTCGCGGACGTCGCCACCGACATGACGATCGCGCAGGAGGAGATCTTCGGCCCGGTCCTGTCGATCCTGCCCTACACCGACACCGACGACGCCGTCCGGATCGCGAACGATTCGGACTACGGCCTGTCCGGTGGGGTGTGGTCGACCGACCCCGAACGCGCCCAGGCGGTCGCGCGTCGGGTGCGCACCGGGCAGCTGGACATCAACGGCGGCGGGTTCAACCCGATGGCCCCGTTCGGGGGCTACAAGCAGTCCGGGTTGGGACGCGAAATGGGCCGTTACGGCCTCGAGGAGTTCCTGCAGGTCAAGTCCCTGCAGTTGTGAGGGGTTCGACCGGGTCGGGGTGATGGAGCCGACATCGCCCCGACCCGGTCAGATCTTCAGCCCTTGCGGATCGCCACCATGGCCACCGCACGCAGATGCGGGGCGTTGCGCCGCATCGCGGCGCGCATGTGGGTGATCCGTCGGCGGATCTCGGGCTTGGCGATCACGTTCGCCGCGAACCGTGCAGCACCGATGACGCCCTCGTCGGCGACGATGCGGTCGGGTTCCAGCAGGCGCAGTGGGGCACGTTCGACGCTCTGCAACTCGAATCCCTCCTGGTCGAGCAGCTCGGTCCAGTCGTCCATGGTCATCGCGTTGAACGAGACCTTGAAGTGCGAGGTCAACTCGGTACGGATCCGGAGCTGTTCGACGTCGTCGTCGTCGAGCACCGGGTCCAGGTCGTCGAGACGGAACGCGACCTCGTGCAGACCCAGCCGGCCGCCGGGCCGGACGACCCGGGCGAGTTCGGCGACGATGTTCGCCTTCGCAGCACGGGGGTGCATCGTCAGCACCGCTTCGCCGATCGCGACGCTCATCGACGCGTCGCCCAGGCCGGTGCGGCTCACCGAGCCCAGGCGGAACCGTTGGCTGTCGCCGTGCAACAGCGGGACGACCGACCGTTCGGCCGCTTCGTCACGGTCCACACCGGTGTAGCTGGCCGGATGACGGTCCAGGATGAGCCGAGCGGTGCGACCCCGACCGGGAGCGATCTCGACGACGTCGTCGTCGGGTCCGATCGCGAGCGTGTCGAGCAGATGGTCGGTCAACTCGGCCCCGCCCGGCCGCAGGACCCGCTTGCCGAGACTCCCCAACAGGGAGAACCCGGCGACCCGCTCGACTTCCCGCTCGGTTTCGGTGACGCTCATGACGGCTGCCTCTTCGTTCTGGCTCGATCCAATCCAATCTTCTCCCGACCGTATCCGGGCAGGGGCGAAAGTCCCGGACGGGGTTCGGCGTGACCGATGACCGGGCGTTCGCGTCCGTGGGTGCGGTCGCCGTTCGGAGCCGTTTCAGCGGTCGATGATGATGGCCAGGTCGTCTTCGGACACCGGTGCGTAGTCCCACACGTCGACGCCGACGTTGATCTGGCGGCCGTTCACCCGCCAGCGGGTGTGCACGTGGCCGTGCAGCAGCCAGTCACCGGTGTCCACCGGACGCCAGTGGGTGAAACGGTCCTCGTCGTGGGAGTCGCCCTCGTAGGGGAAATGGCCGGCCGACACGCTGCAGCCGGCGACCTCGACGGTGACGGTGCCCTGGTGGATCTCGTCGAACCCGACCGTGCGGTACCGGTCGTGCCACAGGTCCGGTGCGCGTTTCCGCCCGGCCCAGCAGCGGTCGTGGTTGCCGGCGACCAGGACCTTGCGCCCCCGCAGGTCCCGGATGTGTTCGAGGCTCTCGTCGATGCGTCCCATCGCCACGTCGCCGAGCACCCACACCTCGTCGTCGTCACCGACGGTGTCGTTCCACCGGGCGACCAGGTCCGCGTTCATGTGGTCGACCGACCGGTGCGGCCGCTCGCAGTACCGGATGATGTTCCGGTGCCCGAAGTGCAGGTCCGCGGTGAAGAAACGCACCCGTCCAGTCTGCCCGATCCGCCCCCGCGGGCCCCTCTCGCCGAAAAACGTACGGAAAAGGTGACCCGGGCGGCTTTTCCGTACGTTCTTCAGGGGTTGGCGGAGTCGGGCACCGGAGTGATGGTCCAACCGCGTGATTCGTCGACGGACCCGTCACAGGCGACCAGGCGGAAACCGCCGGGTTCGTTCCGCCACGTGAAGATCGCCCGCTGCCGGTACCGCGTCGCCAACGCGACCGCGCCGGGGTCGTCCAGCCCCTCGATCGCGTACCCGTGCTCGGCCCAGGTGCCGGGGGCGTCGATCGGTCCACCCCCGTAGCCGATCGCGGGCCACACGGTGACGCCGACCAGTGCGTCGAGCTCGTCGGCCAGGCGACGGTTCGCGTCGACGTTCGCGGCGTCCGACGCGGGGAGCCCCATCGGGTTCTGCGCGGTCAGAATGTGGATCGGTCCGGTCACGCCGGGCAGGTGGTCCCCGACCCGGTCGTCGACGGTCGGGACGATGTCGAAGACCCCCCGCGACGTGGTGATCCGCACACTGGCCCGCCGGAACGCCTCCCACACCTCGTCGACCATGCGCCACGACGTTACCGGTGCCGGATCGGGACGACGACCGCATCGGGCACCGACCGTGACGTTGTGGTCGACGCCACAGGCACGGGTACCATCGGTCCCGGACCACCATTCGCATCGCAGGGAGCGCAGAGAACGTGTCAGACAACGCCGTGAGAATCGCCGTCACCGGAGCCGCCGGGAACATCGGCTACGCCCTGCTGTTCCGACTGGCATCGGGCGCGGTGACCGGACCGGACACCCCGGTCGAGTTGTCGCTGCTGGAGATCACCCCGGCGCTCGGTGCGCTCGAGGGTGTGAAGATGGAACTCGACGACTGTGCGTTCCCGCTGCTGCGCTCGGTCGACGGCACCGACGACGCCCACGAGGCGTTCAACGGCGCGGACCTGGTGTTCCTGGTCGGCTCCCGTCCCCGCAGCAAGGGCATGGAACGCGCCGACCTGCTCGAGGCGAACGGTGCGATCTTCACCGAACAGGGAAAGGCGCTCAACGCCGGTACCGACGAGGGTGTGAAGATCATCGTGGTCGGCAACCCGGCGAACACGAACGCGTTGATCGCCAGGGCGAACGCGCCGGCGCTGCCCGACTCGGCGTTCAGCGCGATGACCCGCCTGGACCACAACCGGGCCAAAGCGCAACTGGCGGCCAAGCTCGACGTCACCGTGAACGACATCTCCAGGATGACGATCTGGGGCAACCACTCGGCCACCCAGTACCCGGACCTGTTCCATGCCGAGGTCGACGGCCGGAACGCCGCCGAAGCCGTC
>CAZVFF010000257.1:0-3424 GCA_964626395.1 uncultured Iamiaceae bacterium
CCTCGGCGACCCCGTCGAGCACGTTCTCCTTGACGGTCTTGGACTCGTCCAGGGTCGGCTCCTGTTCCAGTATCCCGACGGTGAAGCCGGGCGACAAGCGCGCCTCGCCGGTGAACTCGGTGTCGATCCCGGCCATGATGCGCAGTAACGACGACTTGCCTGCGCCGTTCGCACCCAGCACGCCGATCTTGGCGCCCGGGTAGAACGACAGCGAAATGTCGGTCAGCACCTGGCGGTCCGGTGGATGGAACCGACCGACCTTGTGCATCGTGAAGATGTACTGCGCGTTGCTCATCGGGACTCTGCAGACTCCAGTCACGAACTGATCCGGGAGCCGAAGCATACGTCCTGTCTCGTTCGCGACCGCCACCACGGATGCACGGTCTGCTCGTCGGTGGAGCCGACGGCCGCGGCTGGCGTGCCGGTGGTCGTGACGCCCGGTGGCGACGCGCGCCGTCGGTGCATCGCCATTCGCGCGGCGGGGGGATTCGCACGCTTTTCCGCGTTCGGGACGGGGAAAAGCCGAGTGGGTATCATCGGTCGTGCTTTGAAGCCCAGAACCGGTTCGGACGTTTGACTGCTCATCCAGGGCACGGCGGGTGCTCGGTCGGCCGGTCCGCCCACGACGCGGAGGCCGCGTACGGCGCCGCGGCCGATCGGACGCGGGTGTGGCTGCTGAACGGCGTGACCGCGGCGTTGTTCCTGGCCAGCCGTCTCGTCCTCCATGTCGCCGGGGGGCGGTTCACGACCTCGACGACGGCGGACCTCGCCCTCCTGGATCCCGCCGAGCTCGCCCGGGACCCGTTCCTCGCGTTCACCGCGAACCACATCCAGCCGCCGCTCTGGAACTTCTTCGTGGGCTCGGTGCTGCGATGGTCGCCGTTCCCGACGGGTGGGACGTTCGGGGTGTTGTTCCTTCTGTGTGGGTTGGTCACAGTTCTGGCGCTCCGCTCGTTGCTGTCCGAGCTCGGAGCGCAGGGAGCTGTAGCGGTCACCGCCGCCACGCTCGTCGGGTGGAGTCCCGTCACGATCGGTTACGAACAGATGCTCACCTACGAGGCGCCCGTGGCAATGCTCGTGACCCTCGCCGCGTGGGCGTTCGCACGTTGGGTCCGCTCGCCGTCGACGTCACGACTGGTGTTCTTCAGTGCGTGCATGGTCACGGGCGCGCTCACCAGGACCACGCTCAGCCCGCTCTGGCTGATCGGTGGGTTGGCGATCGCCGTCCTCGCCGGGCGCGGGCGCACATCGCCGGGTTGGCACGCTCGAGTCGGTATCGCCGTCGCGGCGCTCGTGGTGGTGGCCGCGCCGCTCGCGCATCGTGCCGCGGCGTTCCACGTTGCGAGCTTCTCGAGCTATGGCGGGATGAACCTGGCCCGCACGTCGATCGTCCAGTGGCCCCGGGACTCGATCGACGACCTCGTCGACCGCGGCCGGATCTCCGCCGCATCGGAGGTGATCCCGTACGCACCGTACGAGGAGTACGCGCCGTTCTTCCCGGAATGTGAACCCCGGGGGGGGTCAACCGGTGCTGGATGACTTCTACAAGAGTGACGGCACCACCAATTTGAACAACGTCTGTTATGTCGAGGTCGGCAGTCGCGTGCTCGGGGACTCGTTGCGGGTCATCCGATCCGATCCGGCTCGCTACCTGGACGTCGTCGCGAAGTCGACACTCCTGTATTCGTCGTGGGAGGTGCCGGGGACGGTTCCGGAGGGATTCCCCGGCGCGCGTGGACAACCACGGATCCTGCGGGGTTGGACGAAGCTCTACCGGCCACTGGTGTTACCGCTGCACATCGACTACTCGTGGGGCTTCGGCGATCCACAGTCGTCGGTCCGCGTCCTCGAGTCGGTGTACGCCACGCCACTGGCGCGTACGGACTTCTCCTTCACGGTTGCGGCGAGCCTCGTCCTGGCGGTCGTACTCGGGGCCCTGGGGACCGCGCGATGGTTGCGCGCCCGGGCCTCCCGACGTGACCTGATCCGTGTGTACATCGGGTTCACCGTGCTCTCGATCACGGTCGTGAGTGTCGTCTTCGACACGTTCGAGAACGCGCGTTTCCGCGCCCCGCTCGACCCGATCGTCCTCGGCCCCGCGTTCGCACTTGTGCTGGGGGGCGTGGTCCGATTCGGACGTGTCGTCCTCGCCCGACTGCGGCCCGACGTCTGACCGTGGCGCGATCCCGGATCTCCGGGGATGCGGGTATGGTTGGAGCGATGGCACAAGAGCGCAACTCAGCAGCGTCGCTGGGCCCCAACGCCTGGCTCGTCGACGAGAAGTACGAGCAGTACCTGTCCGACCCGGACTCGGTCGGTCAGAGTTGGCGGGAGTTCTTCGCCGACTACCGGCCGGGGGCGACGCCCAGGGCGCAACCCGAGCCGACCCGCGCCCCCGCGCCCACGGCCCCGCAGTCGCCGCAACCGGCGGCGCCGGCTCCATCCCGACCGGCCGATGGTACGGCAGCTGACGAACCCGAGGTCGGCGAGCCACTGCGAGGAGCCGCGGCACGTGTCGTGGCGAACATGGAGACGAGCCTCGAGGTCCCCACCGCGACCAGTTACCGCGAGGTCCCCACCAAGCTGCTGGAGATCAACCGGAAGATCATCAACAACCACCTGCGGCGCTCCCGGGGTGGCAAGATCAGCTTCACCCACCTGATCGGCTACGCCGTGGTGCGGGCGATCGCCGATGCGGTGCCGGCGATGAACGCGTCGTACGTCGAGGGGGCCGACGGCAAACCCCGGATCGACCGTCACGAGCACGTCGGCCTGGGCCTCGCCGTCGACGTGGAGCGCTCCGGGGGTCGGCGGTCGCTGCTCGTGCCGGTGATTCGCGATGCCGACACACTCGACTTCGCCGAGTTCTGGTCCGCGTACGACGAACTGATCCGGAAGGTCACGACCAACAAGTTGTCGCCCGACGACTTCGCCGGGGCGACGGTCAGCCTGACGAACCCGGGCACGATCGGCACCGCGCAGTCCGTGCCGCGGCTCATGTCCGGCCAGGGCCTCATCGTCGGAGTGGGCGCGCTCGGTCATCCGGCGTCGTTCGCCGGAGCCGACCCGGCGTTGCTCGCCGATCTGGGCGTGTCCAAGGTGATGATGGTCTCGTCCACCTACGACCACCGGATCATCCAGGGTGCCGAGTCCGGACTGTTCCTGAAGCGCCTGACCGAACTGCTCACCGGTGAGCACGACTTCTACATCGACGTGTTCCGCGCGCTCGGCGTGCCCTACGAGTCGGTGAAGTGGCGTCGCGACGTCAATCCGGTGGATCGGGTCGCGGCCCAGATCGAAAAGCAGCTCCAGGTGAACACCCTGGTGAACATGTACCGGGTGCGGGGGCACCTGATCGCGGACCTGGACCCCTTGGCCGCCAAGGAACCCCACATGCACTCCGAGCTCGACCCGGCGACCTCCG
>CAZVFF010000257.1:3434-3854 GCA_964626395.1 uncultured Iamiaceae bacterium
AGCTGTCGCCCGAGGACCAGCTGCACATCCTCGGTCGACTGAACGCCGCCGAGGCGTTCGAGTCGTTCCTGGGCAAGCGGTACATCGGCCAGAAGCGGTTCGGGCTGGAAGGTGCCGAATCGGCGATCCCGATCCTGGACGAGTTGTTGAACACCGCCGCCGACGACGGCCACACCGGTGCGGTGCTGGGCATGGCCCACCGTGGACGGCTCAACGTGCTCGCGAACATCGTGGGCAAGTCCTACGACCAGATCTTCAAGGAGTTCGAGGGCCACATCGACCCGGACTCGACCCAGGGTTCCGGTGACGTCAAGTACCACCTGGGCCAGTCGGGCAAGTTCACCTCCCGCAACGGTTCGACGATCCCGGTCGAGTTGGCTGCGAACCCCTCGCACCTGGAAGCGGTCGACCCGGTCGTGG
>CAZVFF010000258.1:0-3811 GCA_964626395.1 uncultured Iamiaceae bacterium
CGGGCGCGACATGGTCGAAAGACTGTCCGATGCGTTCGCCCCCGAACACGTCCAGGCTCGGGTCCGGGAACTGCTCAGCGTCGACGACGGCACGGCGACGACCGCGCAGATGTTCACCGAACGCGCCGGGGGTGCGGACCTGCGGGCGTTGGAGACCACCGCGGTGCCCGAGGGTGACCACTACCTGTTGAACGGTGTCAAGTGGTTCGTGTCCAACGCGCACTCCTCCACGTTCATCGTGTTGGCGAAGATCCCCGGATCCGAGGAGGTCAAGAGCTTCCTGGTGTTGCGAGAACGCATGGACGGGACCCCCAACGGGGTGCACGTGCACCGACTCAAGGACAAGCTGGGCACGAAGTCCGTACCGTCGGGGGAAGCGGAACTGATCGACGCCGAAGGGTGGTTGCTGGAACGGCGAGAGGAATCGGCCGCGCCGGCGGGTAGCGACGGTCGGCTGCGCGGCGGACTGGGTGGGCTCATGGCGCTCACCAACGGTGCCCGCATGGGGATCGCCAACATGGGCCTGGGCTGCGCCCGGAGGTCACTGGTCGAGGCGATATGTTACACCTCGGCGCGTGAGGCGTTCGGCAAACGGGTGATCGACCAACCGCTGGCGCAACGCAAGATCGCCGAGCTCATCGTCGAGGTGGAAGCCGCCCAGGCGCTCGTGTTCGAAGGGTTCCACCAGTCCCGGCTGCGTCTGTCCGCCCCGATCGTGAAGATGCGGGCGTCCCGTCTGGGGATCACCGCGGCATCGGACGCGATCGAACTGCACGGTGGGAACGGTTACATCGAGGACTGGCCGGTGGCACGGATCTTCCGTGACGCCCAGGTGAACCCCGTCTGGGAAGGGCCCGACAACATCCTGTGTCTGGACGTGGCCCGTGGGATCCGCCGCAACCAGGGCGATGTCGCGTTCCTCGAACGGTTGCGCGAACTGCTCGGCGAGATGCCCGGTCTGGACACCGCCACCGAAGCGATCGTGCGAGATGCGGTGACCGACCTCGCCGAGACGATCGAACGGTGGAAACTCCTGGAGGGTGCCGAATCCGAGGCCAAGCTGTTCCCGCTCACCGTCTACATGGCCGACGTGTGGTCGGCGTGTCTGCTGCTCGCCCAGGCGGGCGCGGAACACCGTCTCGGGATCGGACCGGCGGGCCGCAAGGGCCTGGTGGCGCGTCTGTTCGTGAAGGAACATCTCGCGCCCGCCCCGCCGCACCGGGGGATCGACGAGGCCTGTGAGGAGATCGAACAGTTCGAGGTGTTGCTCGCCGGTGCGTTCACCGACGACCGCGAACCGATCTGAACCGGTGGGTCGGCCGGCCCCGGGTGGGGTCCCCGCTCAGGGCTCGGGTTCGGTCGGCTGCTCGGGACATTCGACCGTGTCGGGCACGAGGCAGAGTGGGATCGTGGAGAACCCGGAGAACGTCGCGGTCGTGTTCTCGGGTAGGTGGCCGATGTACCCCCCGGAGTACCCGCGTTGATCCCAGCCGGGGGGCAGGGTCCCGGAGAACACATGGACCGGGTCGTCCCACGCGGGTTCGGGGTTCGTTCCGGTCCAGATCTTGAAGGTCACGTCGCTGCCGTGCAGGCGGGCGCACACGTGCCACGGGGCGCCGATGAACGATGACTGCAGCACACCGTCGTCGTCCAACCAGCGTTTGCCGACGACCGGTGAAACGTCGAACGTCGCGGCGCTCGAGTACGTGAAGTCGGTACCGTCCCGTGTGTCGGCGCCGGTCGACTCCCACAGGTTCACATAGATGATCCAGGTCGCGGCGGCCCAGATGTTCTGATTGATCGCGATCGCCCGGAGGCCGGTTCCGTCGGCTCGGGGTGCGATCCGCATTCCGAGCCCCTGTTGCACCATTCCGGCGCCGCCCGAGGTGGTGGTCTCCCAGGTCATGCACGTCTGCTGGTCCGCGACGTAGGGGTCCGTGTGGTCCCAGAAGAATTCCCGGATGTTCACGTCGACGAGCGGTGCGGGTGCGAGAACCGTCAAACCGGTCGGCGTCTCGACGTAGTGGTAGCCGTCGCCGATCGTGCGGGACATGATGTAGCGGTTGACCGGTCCTGCGTCGTCGCCGAAGATCGGGTTGCACGCCGCGAGCACGACCATCGCCGTGACTGCGCCGAGGACCGCGGTCAGCCGTCGGCCGCGCGACGGGCGGTGGGGGGCGTCGTTTCGGGCGGAGGCGTCGGTCACGGGATCGACGCTCCGGGTCGGCCCGGGTTCGTGTCGCCTCCGGCGGTGGCACAGACCGGGTCGCCGGCCAGGTCCGGCGACAGGCAGGTCGGCATCGAGGACAGGGGTCCGAAGGTCATCGACTGGTTCGCGTGCATCGATGACACGAAATGGCCCGCATATCCCGAGCGGGTCGCCGAAGCGGGCAGGGTGGTGCGGAAGACGTGGACCGGATCGTCCCAGGACGGTTCCGGGTCGTCCCGGACCCACACCTTCAAGGTGAGTTCCTCGCCCAGGGTCCGGGCGCACACGTGCCACGGAGGGGCGCGCATCGTGTCACCCGGGTTCGGGCCGTCCACGGAGATGGCGCCGACGACGGCGGACAGGTCGAACGAGGCGATCCGGGTCGACGGTGCGATCGGCTCGGCGGTGTCCCACACGTCGACATCGAAATGCGACATGTCGATCGACACGTTCTCGAAGTCGATCTCGGCGCGTTCGCTCACGGTGACGGCCCGGATGGTTCCGTCGACCTCACCGGGCGCGATCCGCAACGCGATGCCGGGTTGCGCGGGCACCTGATCGAAGGTCGACCGCGCGGTCGAGTACCAGGACGTGCACGCCTGGAGATCGGTGAAGTACGTCGATTCGGTCGACCAGTACAGCTCGGCTCCGGCATCGTTGTCCCACGGGGCGCCGGTGAACACCACGGTGGACGTACCGGACCGCAACAGGTTCGTCCGTTCACCGTTCCCGGAGACGAGCACTCCCCGGTGCAGATCATCCACCGGTTCACCGAAATCCGGGATGCACGCGGACACGACGACAACGAGGGTGAGGAACAGAACCCCGACCATCGGGCGCCGGTGCGCGTGACGCCGGAGCGTCCCGGGAGCGCTCCCGACGCCGACCGATCGTTCCCGTCCCGAACTCTGTTGGTCCACCGGGTCTCCTCCCCTCGAACAGGCCCGACCGACCCTAACCGCTCGTGCGGGTGCTGGTGTTACGCGGACGGCTCGGTGCCGTAGATCCCGACGAAGCTCACCATCTCACCCGGGTAGCCGCCCAGGTTGTGGGTGAGTGCCATGGTGCGATCGTTGGAGATCGCCCGTTCGGCGGGGACCTCGCGGCGCAACTGCAGCCACGCCTCGTAGATCATGCGCAGCCCGGATGCCCCGACGGGGTGTCCGAAGCTCTTGAGCCCGCCGTCGGTGTTGACCGGCATGTCGCCGTCGAGGTCGAACGTGCCCGCTTCGACCTCGCGCCAGGCGGTGCCGCGTTCGGCGAACCCGAGGTCCTCCATGAGCACCAGCTCCGTCGGGGTGAAACAGTCGTGCACCTCGGCCAGCGCCAGTACCTCGCGGGGGTTCGTGATCCCGGCCTGGGCGTACGCGTCGTCGGCTGCGGCCTTGCACTCGCGGAACGTCGTGTAGTCGTAGGTCGGGTCCAGCAGCCCCGAGCCGTCGCCGGCCGCGACCGAAAGCGCCTTGATGTAGAGCGGTTTGTCGGTGTAGCGGTGCGCATCCTCGGCCCGCACGACGATCGCCGCGGCGGCACCGTCGGCGACACCGGCGCAGTCGAACACGCTGAGTTTGCCCGCGACCGCCGCCATGTTGCAGATGGCGT
>CAZVFF010000259.1:0-3779 GCA_964626395.1 uncultured Iamiaceae bacterium
ACCTCCGCGACCACAACGCGGCGCTCTAACCAACTGAGCTACGATCACCGTGAAGAACCCATGCTAGTGGGTTCACCGGTGGGTGGGGGAGTCGGACCGCGAACCTCCCGTTCCGGGATCCGGTCGCCGATCGGCGCGCCGGCTGCCAGCCGGGGGAGTTCCGCGGAGATCCAGTCGATGCGGGCCTGCAGCCAGGTCTCGAGGAACTCGGGTTCGTCCTCGGCGAGTGTGTCACCGTAGCGGTGTCCGAACAGCGTCTCGGTCTCATCGGCCCAGCGCACCAGGTCGGCCTGTTGGGCCGTCTCGATCGACGCGGCCGCATCCGGGATCGACGCCGCGACCCGTTCGAACCCGGGGGAGACCTCGGCCCAACGGTCCGCGACGTGTTGCACGAACCCCGGGTCGGCGAACAGCCGCAGCACCCACGGGCGGTACTCCACGTTCGGTGCGATCGCCGGGTGGATCGTGTGCCAGCCGCGGGGTACGGCATCCAGGTAGCCGTAGGGGTTCCCCATCGACACGTCGAAGTCCCAGATCGGCCCGAACACCAGACGCGGGTCGCCCCGGCGTTTCCACAGGTACGTGCTGTTGATGTAGGCGTCGATGTTCACGGTGGTCTCCTGGACGATCCAGTGGTCGACGAACGCGTCGACGTCGAGGTAGTGGGCGTAGCCGCTCTGCGGGTCGGTCCAGTCGTTGCCGTACAGCGCCATCTCGAACGCGGCGACGTGGTCGCGGATGTACGCGAACCGGGCGTCGTCGCCGTCCTCGGCTTCGGGCCGGTCGATGATCAGCGGAACGCCGTGTCCGGTGGTCCAGGTGCGCTTGTCGGTGGGTTGTTCGACGGTGCCCATCTCCAGCAGGTAGCCACCGGTGATCGGTTCGCCGCCGGTCACGTCGGGGCCGGGCACCTCGATGTCGACCTTGTCCGGGCCGATGTCGACCTTCTCGCCGAGCTGGTAGAGCCCCCGGTAGTCACCGTTCAGGACGACCTCGACCCAACGGAACCCCGGGGTCCAGGCCGGGTCGGTCACCGCGGCCAGTCCCGATGCGACGAAGGTCCGCAGCTGGGACCGGTCGAAAGGGTTGGCGAGCAGGACGAACTTGTCCGATGGCGACAACCCCAACGGGGCGTGTTCATCGTCGAAGTTCACCTGGTAGGACTTCTTGTCGCCCACGTGTTTCCAGGTGGTGTTGCCCCGCCCACGCACCTTCGCGTCGGCGGTGAACGACGCGTCCGGGTCACCGGCGACGTCGAGGCTCACCGTGGCCTGCCGTGCCGGGCGTTTGGAGCCGGTGATCGATTCGGCGTCGGCGGTGTCGATCCGCACGACCGGCAGGGTGGTCCGGACGAACAGGCGTGTGACCGGTTCGCTCCAGGACGTGTCGGTGTCGGGGTCGGGTGCCGCCCGGTGGCGGAACTGGTGGTACGTCCGGTCGGTGGAGTCGTCGATCACGACGCGGCCGTCGGAACGGAGGATGTCCCGCCATGCTCCTTCCGGCCGGGCGGCGCCGTCGACCATGCTGACCGGCCGGACCTGGAAGTCGTGTTCGGCGGTCTCGTCCCGTGACGGGCCGGTCACCCGGAGTTCGAAGCTGTCGCCCACGAGGTCGACCCGGAAACCCGGTGGCAGGTCCGGTGACGCTGCTTTCGGGTTCCCGCCGCACCCGGCGAGGCCCGCCACGGTCAGCACCAGCGCAGCGAACAGTGCTGCCGATCGCGGGACCCCGTCGTGGCGTGGCGGTGACGCTGTCATGGTCGTGTCGGGTGTCTCCGATCGCGATGCACGGCCGGGCAGTGGCCGGGTTCCGGGCCACCGATGGTATTCGCCCCCCGGAGCGGGGTCGGGTCGTGGGCCGACCCGGTCAGCGTCGTCGGTCGCCGCCCGATCCGTGTGAGCCACCCGAACCTCGGTGGGAACGTTTCGGACCGCCCCGGCCCCGTGGGCCGTTGTCGCGTTTTCCACCGGGTCGGGACCCGCCCGGGCCACCGGTCCGTGGTCCACGTCCCGGTGCGCCGCCGTCGCGACCGCCGCCGCGACCGCCGCCGCGACCGCCGGGGCCCTTGCCCCCCGGACCGCGGGGTTTGCGTTTGCCACCCGGTCCGTGACCGGCACCCGGACCGCCACCGGTCCGTGGACGTCCGCCGCCACCACGAGGCCCACCAGCGGCTTTTCCGGGACCGGAACGGTTCTTGCGTGGCTTCGGTCGCCCGGGTCGGACGTCCCGGTTGTCGTCGTGACCGTTGTCGTCGTGGCGGTTGTCGTGTCGGTCGCGGGGCCCGGACGTCTTGCGTCGGGCCGGTTTGGTTTCCGACGGTGAGCGCGGGTTGCGACGTTTGCGTGAACCGGAGGGTTTGTGACGGTCCCTGCCGCCGGGGCCGCCACGCCGTGGCGCACCGTCGGGACGGGGTTTCGGCCCACGACGCTTCGGCGGGGTGATGGGCTCGCCGGCGGGCAACGCGTCGACGTCGGGTTCGGTCACCCCGATGCCCAGGTCCAGTGCCCGGAGCAGCTTGCGGGTGTCCTTGCGCTTGTCGGGCATCACGAGGCCGATGACCACGCCGGTCGACCCGGCCCGTCCGGTGCGCCCGGAACGGTGGATGTAGTCCTTGGGGTCGGCGGGAAGGTCGAAGTGCACCACGCACGTGACGTCGTCGACGTGGATGCCCCGTGCGGCGACGTCGGTTGCGACCAGGGCCGCGACCTCGCCGGTGCGGAACTCCCGCAGGGCACGCTCGCGTTGGTTCTGGGAACGGTTGCCGTGGATCGGTGCGGTCGACACGCCGGCTTTGGCGAGTTGGCGGGCGACCCGGTCGGCACCGTGACGGGTACGGGTGAACACGATCGTCGGTCCGACCCGGTTGATCACCGCCGCGGTCGTGGCGATCCGTTCGGCGTGGGGGACCGCCCAGAAGTGGTGTTCCAGGCGGCGTTCGGATTCCGGTGGGGAGACGTCGACGGTGACCGGGTCGTGTTGGTAGCGGTTCACCAACGCGTCGACGTCGCCGTCGAGGGTGGCCGAGAACAGCAGGGTGCGCCGGTCGTCGTCGGTCCGGTCGATGAGCCGTTTCACCTCGGGCAGGAAACCCATGTCGGCCATCCGGTCGGCTTCGTCGACGACGACCAGATCGACGCCGTCGAGTCGGACGATCTTCTGGTTCACCAGGTCGGCGAGCCGTCCCGGACAGGCAACGGCGATGTCCACGCCCCGGCGCAACGCCTTGACCTGCCCTTCGAACCGGGTGCCGCCGTAGAAGGCGTGGACGCGCACGTCACGTGACGCACCCAGCCAGGTGAGGTCGCGGCTGACCTGCGCGGCGAGTTCCCGGGTGGGCACCAGCACCAACGCCCGGGGACGTTTGGGCCTGGCACGTTGCACGTTCGCGACCAGCGGGATCCCGAAAGCCAGGGTCTTGCCGCTACCGGTGGGGGCACGGCCGCACACGTCCTGTCCGGCCAACGCCGGCGGGATGGTGGCTTCCTGGATGGGGAAGGGCGCGCTGATCCCGTGGGCGTCGAGCGCGTCGATGAGGTCCTCGGGCACGCCGAGGTCGGCAAACGTCACCGGGCGACCCTACGGGCCACGGGCGGTTTCCCCCGCTTCGGGGGTGCGGGGGTGACCGAAGACCGACCGGATCGACCCGTGGGGTGCGCTCTCGGTGGGAGTCGTGCGGCGGTGCCGGGGGGGGCGTCGGTCGAGTGCGGAACAACCGGGACGGCGTGCCGACGCCGGTGGGTGAACGGCGGGGCTTCCCGATCGTCCACCGGTCAAGGGTC
>CAZVFF010000260.1:0-3697 GCA_964626395.1 uncultured Iamiaceae bacterium
GTCCTGGACGGGGTCTGGACCCGCAACGAGCTGTTCTGGTGGCCCGCGTTCGGCATCGGCCTGCCACACGAACCGTCCCTGGTCGCCGCTCGCGGGCTCGGGATCGACGTGGTCCTCGAAGTCGTGGGCGCGGGCATCCTGGTCTGGGCGTGGCGACGATTCGAACTGGCGGACCCGGCCCGACGGGAACGGCTGATCCGCACCGGCACGTTGGACCCGACGCTCGCCGGTGGCCCCGAGGCGGGCATGTGACCGTCGCTCCGGGGCGGGTACGTTGGGCGCCGCCATGTTGATCCTGATCCGTCACGGGCGCACCGAAGCGAACGCATCCGGTCTGTTGTTGGGTCGCGACGACCCGGCCCTGGACGAGGTCGGGCTCGGCCAGGCCGAGTCCGTCGCCGCCGAGGTGGGTCCGGTCGACCGCGTCGTGTCCAGTCCGTTGCTCCGTACCCGCGCCACCGCGGCCGGGCTCGGCGCCGAGGTCGAGATCGACGACCGCTGGGTCGAGATGTCCTACGGCGAATGGGAACGACGCCCCGTCCGGGACGTCCCGGCCGAAACGTGGCGGCGTTGGGCGACCGACCCCGGGTTCGCCCCACCCGGGGGTGAATCGATCGCCGAACTGGGCGAGCGGGTCCGGGCGGCGTGTGAGGACCTCGTCGATGCCGCGGCCGACGGCGACGTCGTGGTCGTCTCCCACGTTTCCCCGATCAAAGCGGCGGTCGCGTGGGCCCTGGGCGTGTCCGACGAGGTCGCCTGGCACCTGTACCTGGCCCCCGCGTCGATCACCCGGATCCAGGTGCGTGGCGCCCGCCGGGTCCTGCACAGCTACAACTCGACCGCCCACCTGGACCCGGACCCGACCCGCGGGGCCTGAGGGCCGGGACCCGCCGTTGCGGCGACACCCGGGCGGGGTGTGGACGGCCCGTGATCGTGGTGGCAGGCTTCGGGCCGGACGCCCGAGGAGGTGGGACCGGACATGATCGAACAGGAACCGGTGACGTTGGAACCGATGGCGGACGGTTCGCCCACCGTGCTGGTGGGATCGATGCTCGATGTCGACCTGGTCGCTGCGGGTTACGTCCAGTCCGAATGGCGCTGCGCGGGAACCGCCCGGGCCCAGCGTGCGATCACCCCCTTGGGCGACGACGGACACTGGGACTTCCAGGTCGCCGACCGGGCACGCTTCGCGACCCGTGCGGTGGTCCGCAAGCCGGCCGATCCGGCGCGGTCCAGCGGCACGATCCTCGTGGAGTGGTTGAACGTGTCCAGTGGCGCCGACACCTGCCCGGTGTTCGGGTTCGCCGGCGCCGAGATCGTGCGTGCCGGCCACACCTGGGTCGGGGTGTCCGCGCAGGCCGCCGGGATCGTCCCCGCACCGGTCCTGGTCGACGTCGGCGACGTGGCGTTGCCTGCCCTCCGGGACGCCGACCCCGAACGCTACGGCGACCTGCACCACCCCGGCGATGCGTTCTGTTTCGACATCTTCACCCGGGTCGCGACCGCGATCGCCACGTCCGTCGGTGACGGTCCGCTCGCCGGATACCCGGTGGAACGGCTCGTCGCCGTCGGGGAATCCCAGTCCGCCGACGCGCTGTGTGTCTACGTGAACGGCGTGCAGCCGGTGACCGGCTGTTTCGACGGGTTCTTCATCCACAGCCGGGGCGGGTCGCCGATGCTGCTCGGCAACGTCGGACGGGCCGTCGACCCCGACGATCCGCTGCCGTCCGCGGTCGTGTTCCGGGACGACCTGGTCGCCCCCGTCCTGGTGTTGCAGACCGAGACCGACGTGCTCGGCCATCCGTGGTCCCTGCCGGCCCGGCAGGCCGACACCGACCGGCTGCGGGTGTGGGAGGTCGCCGGATCCGCCCACGCCGACCGGTCGGTGATCGGCGAATTCGAGTCGCTGCTGGGGTGTGCGGACCCGGTGAACCGGGGCCAGCAACGTTTCGTGGTCCGCAGTGCCGTCCGCCACCTGGTCGCCTGGATCGACGGCGGCCCGCCACCCCCGGTGGCGACACCTCTCGAGGTCGAAACGGTGCCCGGTGACGGTGACGACACGTACCGTTTCGTCACCGACCGCCACGGCAACACCGTCGGCGGGGTCCGCACCCCGTGTGTGGACGCACCGGTCGAGATCCTGACCGGGCTCGGCCCACCCGGAGCGGACCGGGTGTGTCTGCTGTTCGGACGCACCCTGGCCGTCCCGGCCGACGAACTGCGTGCCCGGTACCCGTCGAGGGCCGCGTACCTCGCCGCCTACGAGGCCGCGCTGGACGACGTGATCGACGCCGGTTTCATCGTGGCGGACGACCGTGCCGAGGTGATCGCCGACGCCCGGACGGCCCTCGTCGACCCGTGAGTGGTCGTCGGGATCATCGCGGGTCGATCACCGGATGGGTCGGCCGTCCCAGAGCACGTCGAAGAACTGCGCGGCGATCAGGTCCTCGCGCGAGGCACGATCCAACCCGAGGGTCCTGCGGTACTGGTGGACGTGTTGCAGCGACAGCACCGAATACAGCAACGGCAACGGATCGTGGGCTCCCGCGTACACGTCGACGGCGCCCCGCGCTGCGTGAGCGTCGGCGCGGGCCCGGGACAGGTGCAGCACCATGTCGCGGAGCACCGCGACCTTGATCGCCGCCTTGCGTCCGGCCGGGACGACGACCGGTTCGTCGGGCACGGGCCCGAACAGTGCGGTGTGCAGTTCGGTCGTGCTCGCGTTGGTGCACCCGGCGGTCGGTCGAGGGTTGCATTCGACCAGGTGGTGGACCCCGTCGTCGGTCACCAGGAAATCGAAACTGATCTGACCGCACCACCCGGTGGCCTCCACGATCCGTCGGACCGCGTCGAGGGTCTCGGGGGCGTCGACCGACGCGAAGACGATGCCACCGCGGTCGTCGATCTGCAGCGGGTGTTCGTAGGTCGAGTGCAGGGTGACCCGGCCGTCACGGACGACACTCCAGCTGCACCGGTCGACCCCGTCGAGGAACTTCTGCACCAGCCACGGATTCTGCGGGGTGGGGTGGACGTCGTCGGGGTCGCCTGCGCCGGCCAGCGGGCCGGTGTTGGTGAGCACCTCCAGGCCGCCCCGACCGTACGCGGCGCGGGCGAACCAGTGTTCCCAACGGTCGAGCGCGTCGGCGAACTCGGCGTCGGAGGTGGCGACAACCCGTTCCGCGCACGGTAATCCGAGTTCGTCGCACAGCGCCGCGAAGGTGACCTTGTCGTGCACGCGGGCCAGCGTGGCGAAGTCGGGGAAGAACAGCTCGGCCCGACCTTCGAGGCGTTCCCGGTGAGCCGCCAGGTAGAAGACCTCCTCGAACATCGGGAGCACGATGTCGATGTCGTACTCGTCGATGGCCCGCACGACGTCGTCGACGAACGCCTCGGGGGCCTGGGTGGGTGCGGCCGTGGTGATGTGGTGCGTCGCGCCACGCGAGTGGTTCCCCGGTGTGGCGTCGAAGGTGTCCGAGGCGACCACCGTGTTGCCGGCGGCGCCCAGTTTGCGGATCTGATCGACCGCGAACGGCATCCGCGAGGTGGTCGCCAGGATGCTGTTGTGTCTCGCGGTGGCCATTCGACCGACGCTACCGGGCCGCCCTCGGCGTGCACACGGTGCCCGCCCGCGGTGCCCGTCGACGTCGTCGACGAGGCCGCGCCGGGTTCAGAAGCGTTGGGAGATCGTCACCCCGTC
>CAZVFF010000261.1:0-3645 GCA_964626395.1 uncultured Iamiaceae bacterium
GTGTACCCGGCCCCCTTCGGTGACGAAGTGCGCGGGCCCGGTCACGTGCGTGCCGGAACAAGCGCGTCGAGCGATTCCATGACGCCCGGAGGTGACGAAGTTCGAACGCAGGGTGGCCACGCGAGACGGCGGGTGCTTGCTGGATGTAGCGCGTCCAGCGAGTCCAGGACACCGAAATGTGACGAAGTTCGAAAAGGGGGGCGTGTGGTCGGGGCGGGTGGTCAGGGCGGGGGGCGGGTGGGTGGGAGGGGCGACCGGTAGGTTGGGCGGTCCCATGTCCGCGAAGAACGCCAGATCCTCCCCGGTGATCGCCACCAACCGTCAGGCACGCCGGGACTACGAGGTCATCGAGGAACTCGAAGCCGGGATCGTGCTGCACGGCAGCGAGGTCAAGTCGCTCCGCGAGGCCAAGGTGACGCTGTCGGACGCGTACGCACGCATCATCGACGGCGAGGCCTGGCTGATCGGTCTGCACATCTCCCCCTACAGCCACGCCGCGTCCCACACGGGCCACGTGATCGACCGGGACCGCAAGCTGTTACTGCACCGACGCCAGATCGAAGCGCTCGGCGTCCGGCTCGCAACCGAACACCTGACGCTGGTCCCGTTGCAGTTGAGGTTCTCGAACGGCCGGGTCAAGGTCGACATCGCCCTCGCCCGGGGCCGCAAACAGCACGACAAACGCCAGGCGATCGCGAAACGCGACGCCGACCGGGAAGCACAACGCGCGATGGCGGCGGCCAACCGGCGTTCCGGGTCGTGACCGACCCCCTGTTCTCGGCGCTCGGTGACATCCCGGCCCGTTGGCGGCGCGACGATCCCGACGCCACCGCACTGATCACGCCCACCACGACCCTGACCGCCGCCACACTGGCCACCCTGGTCGACCGTCAGGTGGCCGGACTGCGCGCCACGACCCCTCCCGGCGCACGCGTCGCGGTGCACGCCGAGAACACCGCGAGCTACGTCGCCCTGCTCTACGCGGCCCCGACCGCCGGACGCACACTCGTCCCGTTGAACACCCGCCTGGGCCACGACGCACTGGCCTCCCAGTTGGCTCGGACCGACACGGCGTTGTTGCTGGGCGACCCGGTCCCGGGGTTCGACGGGCCCACACTGCCCCTCGGAGAACTACCCGGGTCGACCCGACCGGGATCCCCCGAAAGCCACAGGGACCCCCACGACGTGGCCTGGATCATCTTCACCTCCGGGTCCACCGGACGACCCAAGGGCGTACTGCTGACCCATGCGTCACTCGCCGCCGCGGTCGCCGGCACCGCAGCGGCCCGCCCCCTGGCCGACGACGAAGTGTACGCCTACCCGTTCCCGCTGTTCCACGTCGCCGCGTACAACGTGGTCCACGCCCACGGCCGTCGTCGCCCCGTGGTGCTCCCACGACGGTTCGACGCCGCCGAGCTGATCCGGATGTGTCACGACCATCGGGTCACCGCCGTGTCGCTGGCCGCGACCATGCTGAGGATGCTGCTCGACGCACTCGCCGGACACCCCGACCTCACCCCACCGCCCACCCTGCGGACGATCGCCTACGGCGCCGCCCCCATGCCCGCCGGGCTGTTGCGTGAAGCCCACGACGTGCTCGGGTGTGACTTCGCACAGGGCTACGGCATGACCGAACTGTCCGGCAACGCCGTGTTCCTCCCACCCGACGCGCACCGTCGTGGCCTGGCCGGGGAAACCAGCCTGCTGACCGCCGCGGGGTGGGCGAGCCCGGGCGTGGACGTGCGCATCGTCGACGACCAGGGTGAACCGGTCGGACCCGACGAACCCGGTGAGGTCACGATCCGCGCCGACCAGGTCTGTGCCGGCTACCTCGATGACGAGACCGCCACGAACGCCGCGATCCGTGACGGACGCCTGCACACCGGCGACATCGGCACGCTCGACGCGACCGGCCTGCTGCGCATCGTGGACCGTGCCAAGGACATCGTCGTCACCGGCGGGGAGAACGTCGCGTCACGCGAGGTCGAGGACGTGTTGCGCGCCCACCCGTCCGTGGCCGATGTCGCCGTGGTCGGACTCCCCGACGACCGGTGGGGTGAGGCCGTCACCGCGGTCGTGGTCACCCGCGACCGGTTCACCGGGGCACCCGACACGATCCTGCCCGCACCGCCCACGGTGGCCGAGGCGTTGCGCCGCCACGTCGGCGACCGCCTCGCCGGCTACAAGAAACCCAAACGGGTGTTCCTGACCGCGGCGCTCCCGGTCAACGCCTCGGGCAAACCGGACAAACCCACACTGCGGACACGTCTGAGCCGCATCGACCCGTCCGACGGGAACCGTGGCCGACACGCCGACCCGCCGGGCCGCCCCCCGGGGAACGACGACGGCAAGCCACCGAAACCGGCGTAGCACCCGAGGAGTCCCGGCGAACCTTCCGAGCCACGGGGCCGGCCGACACCCCGGGAGTCGGGACCCTCCCCCGCGAAGGACCCTTGCACACGCGAATCCAGAACGCGTAACGTGGCCCTCGAAAATCAAGGAGAGGGAGGGAACCTCGATGCGTGTTCATCGACGGCGGCCGCCACGCCGCCATTCGATCGGTCTGCTCACGCTCGCCGTCGTACTGACGGCGACGGCGTGCAATCCGATCTTCGGAGAGACCAACGGCCCCGTCCAGCGGGCGGTGATGACAACCGGCAGTGGTCTGACGTACGACTACAGCGGAGACCGGACCACGGTCACCGCGGTGACCCCGGGCGCGTTCCCCGACGGCAACGTCCGCGAGATCTTCTGGCACACCGAGGACCCGTTCTACGCGAACCAGCAGACGTGCCTCACCTGGGAAACGCTCGCCACTTCCCAACCCGGTGGCCTGCTCCAGCCGGGTATCGCCACCCGGATCGCCCCGACGCCGGACGGCACCGGTGTGCGGGCGATCACCGTCACCCAGAACATCTGGTACGCGGGGGTCTGGATCGTCAACGTCCACACCTGGGACAGCACCCGACCGGGGAATCCGTACTCGAAAATCGTCTCGTTCGACCTGTCTGCACTGGTGGGTCGCATCTGGTACGACGACCAGGGTGTGCTGCACTGGGACCTGAAGGAGGGACCGTGGCGCGTGTGCACCCGCACCTGGGGTGACCAGTTCAGCTTCAAGATCTGGACGCTCGACGAACCCGAACCGGCCTGGGACGACACGGACCACGTCTTTTCCACCACCCTGCCCGAGGGCTGGACCTACCCGGGTTACGCGGGCGGCTACATCGGCCACCTCCGGGAAGGCCAGACGGCGACGTTCGGTGATTTCACGACGACGCCGACGTGTCTCGCCCCCGACATGATCGACACACCGGCATGTCAGGCACTGTTGTCCGAGCTTCCGGAACCCGGGAGCTGAACCGTTCACGTCGATCCGACCCGGTCGGCGACGACCTGCGCTGACCCCGCCCACGATCGACGGAGCGGGCGTGAACCGCCGGTGCGGACGTGAACCACTGGTGCGGACCCGACGACGAACCGCTAACCTGTGCCGTGCAGCACCCACGGGGCTGATCGGTTTCGACGTGGAGACCGCGATTCCCTCGTGCGACCGGAGTTGCTCAGACTCTTGAAACGGGGCACCCAATGAAGCGCCAAGGGCGACTTCGCTCTCGCCGCCTGATCTGATCAGGTGAACGATGA
>CAZVFF010000262.1:0-3638 GCA_964626395.1 uncultured Iamiaceae bacterium
CGCCGAGCGGAGCCGACGCCCGGCGACCACCGGTCCGAACTGGTGCGATGCCCCCAGCACCGCAGTCGAGAGGAACGCGAGCATCGCGACGTGCACGGTGCCCAGGGTGTGGGCGTTCGTGGGTGAGGCCACCAGGGTGTACGCCGAGATCGTCAGCGTCACCCCGAAACCGATCAGCCCGAGGCCCGCACAGAACAGCCACGACAGGGGGACCCACGCAGGGGGGACCGCCAACGGCGAAACCGGTGGGCCGCCCGAGGGCGGCGACTTGCGTTTGCCCGGCGCGGCAGGCGACTTGCGTTGCAGCTCAGCGGGTGAGGAGACCACGACTCACATCGCCAACGAGAACCGGGTCCGCCAGTGGTTCGGTTCGACCTCGTTCGCTTCGAAGACGAAGCCCTGACTGGACAGCACGCCTTCGAGCGGGACCGGCTCGAACGGTGCGACGATCACCAGGTCCTCGCCCTCCAGGCCGGTCACGGTGTCCATGATCAACTCGAACGGTTCGCCGCCGTCGTCGATGATCGGTCGCACGTCGAGCACCCGGGCGATCTTGGTGAACGTGGTCCGCCACACCCCGTCGTCGTGTTCGGCGCCGTCCCACGACGACTCGCCGGGACGCAACGATTCGAGTTCCGAGTACAGGTGCAACGGCCGGTGATCGGTGATGAGCACCAGGGTGGCGTCGGGTTCCAGCGCGTCCAGACGCTCGTGGATCAACGGATGCCGTTCGTCGTGGGGGATCTCACGGGCGTCGATCGTGTTCGGCTCGGTGCTCATGGATTTCGCCTCGCTCCTTCGGCTCGTCAGAGCGTCGATGGGTTATTCTGTCGATCGGCAGAAATACTAGGACGCCCGTGAAACCCACGGCAACAGGAGAGGTCGAGGTTGTGACCGAACCCACATCGCCAACGCCCACCGGTGACCCCGGGGCGCTTCCCGACGAGCTGTTCCGCCGCCGCGCCGCGGCGTTGGGCGACGAGACCCGGCTGGGCATCTACCGGGAGATCGCGTCGCGGGAGGTTCCGGTCGGGGTCGCGGAGTTGGTCGACACCTTCGGGTTGAACCACAACACCGTCCGCCAGCACCTCACCAAGCTCGTCGACGCCGAACTGGTCGAGACGATCCGCGAACCACCCCGGGGGCCGGGACGCCCGGCGGTGCACTACCGCCTGACCGCGCAGGCCGCCGCGGAATGGAACGACGAGGGCCCCTACGAGCGGCTCAGCATGTTGCTGCTGGAGATCGCCACCACCGACGAATCCCCCCGGGAGGTCGGCCGCCGCGCCGGGCGGGCGATGGTCGTCGACGCGTTGCACGCCGACGACCCGCTCGACGCGTTCGGTGCCGCGGTCACCGCGCAGGGGTTCGCGCCCCGCCGTGCCGACACCGACGACGGCGTGGAGTTGGTGTTGGACCACTGTCCGTTCGCCCGCGCCGCCGAGATGAACCCCGAAGTGGTGTGCGAGCTGCACCGGGGCATGGCCGAGGGCCTGGCCGAACGGGTCGGCGGGTTGTCGATCACCGACCTGGAGGTCTCGGACCCCGACCGGGCCGGGTGCCGGGTCCGGATCCGGACCGGGACGCCGCCGGGACCCGACGGCGCCTGACGCGGCACTAGCGTCGACCCGATGAAGATCTACACGCGCAAAGGCGACGACGGGACCACCGGACTGCTCTTCGGTGGCCGGGTCCCCAAGACCGCGGACCGGCCCGTCGCCTACGGTGCCGCCGACGAAGCGCAGGCCGCGCTCGGTGTGGCCCGGGCCGCATGCGAACGCGGGTCGGAACTGGACCGCATCCTGGTGGGACTGGAACACGACCTGTGGGTCCTCATGGCCGAATTGGCGACCGCCCCGGGCAACCGTCGCAAGCTCACCGCCGGCAAGAACATGGTCACCGCCGAGATGGTCACCGCACTCGAGGAGATGATCGACGAGGTCACCGGACGGTTCGAACAGCCCACCGAGTTCGTCGTCCCCGGCGAGGATCCGGTCGCGGCGCACCTGGACGTGGCCCGCTGCGTGGTGCGTCGGGCCGAACGCGACGCGATCGCCGTCGCCGACGATCCGGCCGATTCCCAGGTGGTGCCGTACCTGAACCGCCTGTCGGACGCGGTGTGGACCCTGGCCCGGTGGCGCGAGGCCACCACGGCCGGCGGCTCACTGGCCAGCCGCGACACCTGAGGGGTCGGCGGCCACGGCGCGCACCGGGTGACGGGCCGCCACCGCCCCGTGTGCGGCCCGCAAACTGCCGGGGAGCCGTCGCAACTGACCCGCGTGCAGCGACGGCATCCGGGGGTGGACCTCGAGGCCGGTGTCGGTGAACCGGGCGCAGCGGTAGATCACGCACCGGTGCAGGGCACGGACGAACGGCGACTGGCGTGTGGTGGGCGCGCCGAGCCCGAGCGACCGGGCGGTGTCGACCACCGGCAACCGGTAGCCGCCCGGGGAGTGTTCCAGGCCGATCGCCAACCGACGCAGCAGCATCGTGGCGGTGGGGCCCAGGATCGGCAGCCAGAACAGCTCCACGTAGGACGAACGCACGTCGTGGCCGTGTTCGGCCAGGTACGGATCGGTCCACGGGTCCACCTGCAGGGTGCCCGAGACGGGCACCGGGAGTGCGGCGACGTCGACGTGACCGGGTCGGGCGTTGTCGTGCCGGGACGACCCGGCGACGGTGGTTTCGGTGGGCACGGTGGGGCCTCCAGGTGGGGGACGGGGGTGCCCGGATCCATTTCCCGCCGGACGTGATTCCAAACCTGGCGAACCGATGTGGCGAATCCCGACCAGACCGCTAGGGTTTCGAATGCACCGGAAAACGATCACCGACGAGGCACCACCATGGCGAGTTTCCGCGAACTCCTCGCAGCAACCAAGGAACAGATCGACGAGGTCTCCACCGCGGAGTCCGACGAACTGCGTGACGACCCGAACACCGTGATCCTGGACGTCCGCGAACCCCAGGAGTACGAACAGGGCGCGATCCCCGACGCCGTCCACATCGCCCGCGGGCAACTCGAAGGTCAGATCGAATCGAAGATCCCCGACCGGAACGCCAAGGTGATCATCCACTGTGCCAGCGGGATCCGTTCGGCGTTCGCCGCGAAGACCCTGGGCGAGATGGGTTACACCGACGTCGCGTCCATGGCCGGCGGGTTCAACCGCTGGAAGGACGAGGGCCGCGACTGGGTCACCCCGAAACAGCTCACCCCCGACCAGCAGATCCGCTACCAGCGGCACCTGCTGATGCCCGAGGTCGACGTCGAAGGCCAGCTCAAGCTGCTGGACGCCAAGGTGTTGCTGTTGGGTGCCGGTGGGCTCGGCTCGCCGGCCGCGTACTACCTGGCCGCCGCCGGAGTGGGCACGATCGGCATCATCGACATGGACGTGGTCGACGAGTCGAACCTGCAGCGCCAGATCCTGCACAACCTCGACCGGATCGGGGACCGCAAGGTCGACTCGGCCAAGAAGACGATCACCGCACTGAACCCGGACGTCGACGTGGTCACCTACGACACCCGCCTGGGTGCCGACAACGTCATGGACATCCTCGACGGGTTCGACATCGTCGTCGACGGCCTCGACAACTTCCCCACCCGCTACCTGGTCAACGACGCGTCGGTGAAGCTCGGCATC
>CAZVFF010000263.1:0-3637 GCA_964626395.1 uncultured Iamiaceae bacterium
GGGTCAGGTCACGGCCGTAGGAGTTCACGTTCTGGCCGCGCAGGGTCCCCTCGGGGACCCCGTCGGCGGCCAGGACGACGACCTCGTCGACGCTCCGCTCGAACGGGCGACTCATCTCGGGCCCACGCACGGCGGGGACGATGCAGAACGCGCAGTTGTTGTCGCAGCCGATCTGGATCGTCACCCACGCGGCGTAGCCACGCCCACGGCGTGCCGACAGCGCCGAGGGGAACAGTTCGTGGTCGTCGGCGACGGTGGCCTCGAGGATCTCGGTGATGGGACCGACCTCGTCGGCGTGGTGCAGCAGGTCCACGGCGCGGTGCACGTTGTGGGTACCCATGACCACATCGACGTACGGGGCGCGTTCCCGAATGCGTCCCTGGTCCTTCTGGGCGAGACACCCGGCGACGATGATGCGTTTGTCGGGTGCCTCGTCCTTGAGCGGTTTGAGATGGCCGAGGGTGCCGTACAGCTTGTTGTCGGCGTTCTCACGCACACAGCAGGTGTTCAGCACGACCACGTCGGCCGCCTCGGGGTCGTCGACCCGGACGAGGCCGTCGGCTTCGAGCTGTCCGGCGATCCGTTCCGAATCGTGCTCGTTCATCTGGCATCCGAAGGTCCGGATGGCATAGGTGCGCGGCTGATCGGACGATGGTGCGGACATGGTCGCCATTGTCCCACCCCGTCGACGGTGGTGCACCAATGCGGCGCCTCGACGGACCGGCGATGCGGCGATGATCAGCCGTTGGGCGGGACGAGCACGCCGGCCTGGATGATCCACTCGTCGGGCAGGACGGCGGGCGTACCGACCAGGCCCGTCCCGGATGCGCCGTCGAGGTTCGCGCCAGCGAACCGGGTTCCGGCGAGGGTGGTGCCATCGAGCACGGCTCCGGACAGGTCGGCGCCGTCCAGGTTCGTGCCCGACAGGTTCGCGCCGGAGAAGTCGGCCATGGCGAGGAAGGCACCGGTCAGGTCCATCCCGGACAGGTCGGCGCCGGAGAAGTCGACGTACGCGGCCTCCGCGCCCGGGCAGATCACGGCGCCGGCCACGATGGCCCGACCGGCCGGCATGGCAGCCGGGGCGCCGGTCATCGATCGGGAGTAGATGCGGATCATCGTCGCGTCGGTGAAGTC
This sequence comes from uncultured Iamiaceae bacterium, assembly GCA_964626395.1. Lineage (GTDB taxonomy): Bacteria > Actinomycetota > Acidimicrobiia > Acidimicrobiales > Iamiaceae > JAFDWI01. The sequence goes on from CAZVFF010000263.1 coordinate 1,135, forward strand.
GGTTCCGGTCACCTCCGCCTGGGACAGGATCGCCCCGGTCAGGTCCGCGCCGGTCAGGTCCGCGCCGGTCAGATCGGTCACGTCCAGGTGGGTGCCGGTCAGGTTCGCTCCGGACAGGTCGGCGCCGGACAGGTCCGCCCACATCAGGTTCGTGCCCGACAGGTCGATCCCCGGCGCGTCGAGGCCGGACAGGTCGGCCCGGTCCAACGAGGCACCCCGTGCGATCAGATAGCCGTTGTGCAGGACGGCGCCGTCGGGCAACGCGGCCGGCTCACCGGTCAGCCCACCGGAGCGGACCGAAAGCAGCGACACCCCCGAAAGGTCGGCACCGGTCAGGTCCGCGCCGGTGATCGTCGTGGCCGGCCCGATCAGGAAACCGTCCGCGAACGCCCAACCGGCCGGGAGCGCCGATGGGGTTCCGGTGAGGGCACCGGACACGATCCGGGTGGGGTCGACACCGGACAGATCCAGACCGTCGACGTCCGCACCCGTCACCCGGGCGCCCGGTCCGAACCACACGCCGTGGAGCACCGCGACGCCGGACGGAAGGGCGGCGGGTACGCCCACCAGTTCCCGACCGTGTGCACCCGACACCGACATCCCGGCGAGATCGGCGTCGGTGAGGATCGCACCGTCGAGCGTGGCTCCCGTCATGCCCGCTCCCCGCAGATCGCTGCCCGACAGGTCCACCGCGGACAGGTTCGTGTTGGTCAGCGACGCGCCACGCAGGTCCCGGCCCGACAGGTCGAAGCCGGTCAGATCCGCCCCCGACAGATCCGCCCGCGGTCCGAGGAACCAGCCGGCAGCCACCGCCCAGCCGGGCGGAAGGTCGGCGGGCACGCCGACGAGTTGTCCCGATCGGATCCCGGCCATGTCGGCACCACCGAAGACCGATCCGGTGACCGCGGCGGAACGGAAGTTGGCCCGGTCGAGCGTCGAACCGGTGAAGTCCACGTTGCTGGCGTCGGTGACGAAGAACTGGGCTCCGTCCAGACGTGCCCCGGCGAAGGTCGCACCGGGCAGGCGGGCCGCGTTGAACGATGCGCCGAACAGGTCCGCTCCGGTGAAGTCGGCATCCTGGAGCGCCGCACCCGCGAAGTCGCAGCCGGTCAGGTTCGCCCCGGAGAAGTCCGCCCCGGCGTAGGAACCGTTCCGGGAATCCGAGGGGCAGTCCGCACCGGACACGGTGTGCTGGGCGATCCGCGTGGTGGCACCCGCGCCGACGCTGAAGGTGGTCCCCACTGACGGATCCGCCGTGGTCGCCCCCACGACGGACAGTGCGAAGCGCCCCTCGAGGTCCACGACGCCGACGGTGTAGTCACCGGCGTCCAGTTCGGTGATCGTGTAGTTGCCGAAGGCGTCCACGGGCGCATAGCCGGTCACCCCGGTGACGGTGTCCCGTGCGACCGCGTACACGTCCTGCCAACCCACCGGTGAACCGGCGAACTGGCCGGTGAGGCGACCGTCGGGGTCGAGAACGGCGTCGATCCCACGCACCGCGGCCGACCCGTCGAGCACGATCGGGGTCGCCTCGTCGGCGACGGCAGCATCGTCGTGGTAGCGGGTCGCCTGGTGGTCGGCGGAGAAGCGGACGGTCACGTCCATGACGGAAAGCCCGTCGATCGACCAGGACCCGTCGCCGGCCGTGGTGGTCGTCGCGACCGGGTCGGAGGCACCGTCGGTCAGGATCGCCACGGTGGCACCCGCCAGTGGTCGACCCGAGCGACGGCTCACCGTTCCGTGTAGTTCGGCGGACGGCACCCGGATCGTCGCGTCGATCCGGGTTGCCGGCTCGGTCGCGGCCGTGATCGGCGTGGCCGTCGCCCAGGAGTCCGCGCCGGACCACCACGAACCGTCACCGAAACGCAGCCGGTACGCGCCCGGGGGCGCCTGGTCCGCGTCGAAGGCGTAGTGGCCGTCGGCGTCGGTGAAGGTCTGGGCGACCGGGTGGTCGGTGTCGTCGCTGAAGAGCGCCACCGCGACGCCCGCCGGCGCGGTCACGGACCCGTCGGCGACCGACAGCGTGCCTTCCAACGTGTCCGGTGCGGACTTGCAGCCCGCCAACAGGATCGCCGCGGCTGACGTCACGGCGATCATCAGCACGAGACGTGCCCGAACGCCGACCGGTGATCCGTTGCTTGCCATGGGGTCTCCCTCCCTCGGTGCGACGCAGCGTAGCGCTCGACGCACCGGGGAGCCCCGAACGACGCCGAGGTCCGGACCGGTGGGCCCGACGCCCCGACCGGTCCGGAGCGACGATCAGTCGTCCAGGCTGATGGGTTCCTCGTCGGCCTCGGTCATCACGTCGTCCTCGTCGACCTCGCCGAGGCCGACGGCCTTGCGGATCCGTTCGGACACCTCGACCATGATCTCGGGGTTCTCGTTCAGGAAGTGCTTGGCGTTCTCCCGCCCCTGACCGAGCTGTTCACCTTCGTAGGTGTACCAGGCACCCGACTTGCGGATGATGCCCTCGTCGACGCCGATGTCGAGCACCGAACCCTCG
>CAZVFF010000264.1:0-3610 GCA_964626395.1 uncultured Iamiaceae bacterium
GGGTCGCGTGGGTCGTCGTGGCGGCGAACGGCCTGGTCGGGGCGTGGGCGCTCGTGGCCCACTACCGGCCGCGGTGGCGTTCCCCGGCATTGTGGTGGTCGATCCTGGTCGCCGAGGTCGCGCTCGGTGTGCAGGTACTCGCCGGCGTGTGGCTCATGGCCGTGGAGCACCTGGACGCCCGCGACTTCCACGCGTTCTACGGGTTCGGTGCGATCATCGCCGCGGCGGTCATCTACAGCTACCGGCCCCAGCTCAAGCACGTGAAGTACCTGCTGTACGGTCTCGGGAGCCTGTTTCTGATGGGCATGGCCCTGCGTGCCATCCAGGTGCTGTGAGCCCGCCGCGGATTCAACGGCCGGGCGCGTTCACGGAGCTGGTGGGTAGGGTCGGCGTCCGTCCGATACCGACCCTCGAGGAGTTCCCGTGAACCGTGCCGGCTTCCGTGGTGTGGCCCTGATCATCGTCGCCGCGGTCGTCGCCACGGCGTGCGGGGTGTCGGTGCCCTCCTCCGACGAACCGGCGTCGACGACGGTGGCCCCGGTGACATCGGTGGACGACCCGGACGGCACCACCGTGGCGGACGATGACGCGGACCCCGACCGGATCGCCGCGGACCTCGCCGCCGTGTCCCTCGATGCGATCGTCGCCGCGTACGAGGCGAACCCTCCGGAGAACACGCTGCAGACCGACGGTGACGTCGCCGAGGCGCCCGCGGGCGCGCAAGCCGAGGTGCTCTACATCGGTGCCGAGTTCTGCCCGTACTGCGCGGCCGAGCGTTGGGCGTTGACGGTGGCGTTGTCCAAGTTCGGGGAGTTCTCGAACCTGTCACTGATCACGTCGTCGGGCGGTGACGTGCCGACCCTGTCGTACGTCGGTTCGACCTTCGCCGGTGACCTGGTCGTGTTCGACCCGGTCGAGTTGCAGGACCAGGACGGCGAACCGCTCGAGGATGCGACCGACGCGCAGATGGAACGTTTCCGGGGCGCCGGGGGAGGGGCGTTCCCGTTCATCGACATCCCCGGCGTCGGCTTCCAGAAGGGCGGGTCGGTGGCGTTCCCGGTCCTGGTCGGCCACACCCAGGGGGCCATCGCCGCTGAACTCGCCGCATCGACCGAGGACGACACCGACCCGGACACGATCCCCGGTACGGTCAACGCGTCCGCGGGCGCGTTCATCCGTGCGATCTGCGAAGCGACCGGCGGTGAACCCGGCGCGGTCTGCGACGCGTTCGATCCGACCGTGTGATTCCGACCGTGTGATTCCGACCGTGTGATTCCGACCGTGTGAATCGGACCGTGGGGAATCCGTGATCGGTCGCACCCGGTCGTGATGGGTCGCCGATGCACGTTGACAGGGCCTTTAGGGGCCTCGGCTAGATTCGTGCCGTGGCGAAATCGAACAACAAAGCGTCGAAGAACGCTGCCCGTGTGCGGGCCGCGCAGCAACAGAAGCGTCAGCGGATGCAGTGGTCGATCGGGATCGTCGTCCTGGTCGTCGCGGCCGTCGTCGTGCTCGTCCTGGTGAAGACCTCCAAGGACGACACCGCCGTGTCCCACGCGGCCGAGCCCGCCCCGGCCTCGCTCAGCGAGGACCTCGCGGCCGTGCCGCTCGAGGCGATCGCCGCGGCCTACGCGGCGAACCCGCCGGCCAACGGCGTGCAGCCGAACCCGGACCCGAATGCCATCGAGGTGGACGGCAAACCCGAGGTGACCTACATCGGTGCCGAGTACTGTCCGTACTGTGCCGGGGAACGCTGGGCGCTCAACGTGGCGTTGTCCAAGTTCGGGGAGTTCTCGGACCTGCAGACGATCACCTCGTCGGAGAGCGATGTGCCGACGCTGTCGTACGTCGGGGCGAACTTCGCCAGCGACCACGTCGCCTTCAACCCGATCGAGCTGCAGGACCAGGACGGCCAACCCCTCGAGGAGGCCACCGACGCCGAGATGGAGACGTTCCGCACCCTGGGTGGTGGGGCGTTCCCGTTCGTCGACTTCGGCGGGACGGCCTTCCAGAAGGGGGCTTCGGTCGACATCGCTCTGCTCATCGGCAAGTCCCAGGCCGACATCGCCTCGGAACTGGCCGGGTCCACCGAGAAGGACACCTCGGCCGATTCGCTGCGTGGCAACGTGAATGCCGCCGCCGGGGCGTTCATCCGTGAAATCTGCGACCAGACCGGCGGCGAACCGGGCGAGGTGTGCAAGGCGTTCCCGGGCGCGTGAACCCCGTGGTCGCCACCGTCGCCGACCCGGCCACCGATACCGCACGGGAACGACTCGCGAACCGTCTCGGGATCGTCGGCGCCGCGCTGGGCGTCGTCGGGTTGGGTCTCGCGATCTACCTCACCTACGAGCACTATTCGACCGAAGCGAGTTTCTACTGTCCCGCCGGGACGGTCCTGAACTGCGAGAAGGTCACCGAGAGCTCCTACTCGACGTTCCTGGGCGTACCGGTCGCGCTGGCCGGGCTGTTCTATTTCGTGGTGGCCATCCCACTGTTCCTGCCTGCCGCGTGGCGATCGATCAACCCGGTTGTCCAACGCGCGCGCTGGGCATGGGTGGCCGTCGGGATGGTCAGCGTGTTCTGGCTCATCTACGGCGAACTGGACGTCGGTGCGATCTGCCTGTACTGCACCGGGGTGCACGTCGTCACGTTCGCGTTGCTGGTCCTGACCGCGATCGGTTCGGTCCTCCTGGTCGATGACGACGGTGACTTCGACGACGAGGATCCGGCCCCGTCGGAGGCCACGACGTCGTGACCGGTCCGCCACGGGACCGGTGGCGGAGGACGAGATGACCTGGGGGATCGTGGTCGGCGCGGCGATCGTCCTGGCGGTCGCCGGCGTCGCGAAACTGGCCAAACCCGCGGTCACCGCCGATGCGATCAGGTCCGCCGGGGTCGACGTCGACGACAACGTCGCCGCGGTCCTCGGCATGACCGAACTGGTCGTGGCCGCGGTCGTGATCGTGTGGCCGACACCGGTGGCGGCGGCACTGGTCGGGCTGTTCTACCTGGGTTTCGCCGTGTTCTCGGTCCGGCTACTGGTCGTTCGTGGACCCGACGCGTCGTGTGGGTGTTTCGGGCAGCGATCCGCGCCGATCGGGGTCGAACACGTGGTGGTCAACATCGTCGTGGCCGCGGTGGCGTTCCTCGCCGCGGCCGGGATCGGCGACGGGGCGACCGACGTCGTCGCGGCCGCGGGTGCGGCGTGCGTGTTGTTCGTGTTGTTGGCGCTCGTGCCGACGTTGCGGGCCGGTGCGCGCTGACGGTACGCACACAGCGCGACGAACCGGGCCCCCTTTCGGGGACCGCTCAGTCCGACAGGCGCTTCTCCAACGCGTCGAGCTGGTCGCGCAGTTCCGCTGGGAGACGCTCGCCGATGAAGTCGAAGTGGTCGCGGATCACCGGGATCTCCGCACGCCACGATTCGGTGTCGACGGTCAACAACTCGGTGAGCACGTCGTCGTCCAGGTCCAGTCCATCGACGTTCAACGACCCGGGCGTGGGGACCTTGCCGATCGGCGTCTGGGTGGCCGTGGCGGTCTCGTCGCCTTCGACCCGGCGCAACACCCAATCCAGCACCCGGGTGTTCTCGCCGAAACCGGGCCACAGG
>CAZVFF010000265.1:0-3595 GCA_964626395.1 uncultured Iamiaceae bacterium
GCCCGGAGATCCGCTGGTTCGCCGGCAACCACGTGGGTTACCTGTGGTCCGACACGGTGTGGCGGTTCGTCGCCGAGGCGTTGTCGGCCCGGGACCTGGTCGACACCGACGACCCGGAAGCGGCGACCCAACGGATCAGCCAGCGGCGCATCCACCGCTGAGGGCCGTCGCGGGCGGAGGCCCGGTGGGCCTCAACCCAGGATCGGCCAGGTGCGCTCCGCGGCGAGGCGGTCCATCGTTTCCTGCATGACGCCGGTCAACTCGTCGTAGCAGGCGTCGACGATCTCGTCGTCGTCGGCCGCGTCCGGCCCGTAGCGTGCCGCGAAGTCGATCGGCTCGAGCAGTTCCACGGTGACCTTCGCGGGCAACGGGAACGTCGGGATCCCGCCCGGCACGATCCCGAAGGGTGGGCCCGCCACCAACGGCATGACCGACACCCGCAGCAGACGGTCCAACCCGAGACGCTTCGCCACCTTCTCGCCGCGGGCCAGGACCACCACGCTCTCGTGCGCGCCGACCGACACGGCCGGCACGATCGGTGTGCCGGTGCGCAACGCGAGCCGGATGAAACCCTTACGACCGCCGAAGTCGATCGTGTTGCGTTCCGACCACGGACGGAACACCTCGTGGTCCCCGCCGGGGAAGTCGATCAGAATGCCGCCGGCGGCCAGGATAGCCTCGGCGCTCTCGACACCGGCCTCGATCGCGCCACCCCGGGCCAGGTAGTCCCCCACCCCGGGGATGGGGAACAGGATCGAGTGCATCAGCGTGTAGATCGGATCGTCCTCGCCACGCGCCTTCCACCATGCACTCAACAGGATCGGGACGTCCGGCGGGAGTTGCCCACCGGAATGGTTACCGACGACGAGCAGCGGTCCGGCGTCGGGGACACGGTCGAACCCGCGCACCTCGGGCCGGAACCACGACGCGTAGCGTTCCAACCAGGGACGTGCCGCCCGGAGGAATTCGGGGTCCCGTGCCCAACCCACGGAACCTTCGGTGGTCATCAGTCCGCAGCGGCGTCCCTGCCGGTCAGGTTGTCGATCGTCTTGCCGGTGGATTCGACCAGGCCGGTCGCCAGACGGTTCGACGCTTCGACGACCTGGTGGGTCATCGCGAACGCGTTCTCGATGACCCGATCGCGCAGACCCCCGGCGGGACCGTCGGGGATCGCCTCGTTCACCGAGTCGACGAACCGGCGGACCGCGTCGATCGCCGCCTTGGATTGATCGCCCATTCCACTGATGAGGTTCTGCACACCGTCGGTGACGTCGTCGGTCGTAGCCATGGATACCGTCCTCGGATCTCGGGCGGGACCCGGATCGGCCCGCTTGCAAAAGTATCCCACGACCACAGCCGACTGTGAAGGACTGCGCCGTATGTCACACACGCCCGACGGTGCGGAGATCCGCGCGACACTGGTGCGCCATGACCAACCGGGTGCACGCGTTCGGCGACGATGCGTTGGGGCGCGACGACGCGGCCGGGGTCGCGACGCGCATCACGTCCGGGGAGATCAGCGCCGCCGAGGCGACCGGAGCGGCGATCGCCCGCGCCGAGGCCACCGATGCGACCCTGGGGGCGATCGCGTACCGGGCCTACGACCGCGCACGTGCCGCCGCCGGCCGGGTGGACCGGTCCGACCCACGGCCCTTCGCCGGGGTCCCCTCCTTCGTGAAGGACAACGTCGACGTCGCCGGCATGCCGTCCCGACACGGTTCGGCGGCGATCGGGACGAAACCGGTCCGACGCACGAACGCCCCGGCCGCGCAGTTCCTCGCCCAGGGGTTCGTGACGCTCGGCAAGTCGGCCATGCCCGAGTTCGGGCTGACCGCCAGCACCGAGTTCGCCGACGGCACCGCGACCCACAATCCGTGGGACCCGGCGTTCTCCGCGGGTGCGTCGTCGGGTGGTTCGGCGGCACTGGTCGCCGCGGGGGTCGTGCCGATCGCGCACGGCAACGACGGTGGCGGTTCGATCCGGATCCCGGCGGCCGCGAACGGTCTGGTGGGGCTCAAGACGACCCGGGGCCGCACCCGGGACCGGCCCGGCGCCCGCCAGCTGCCGGTCAACCTGTCGGCGGAGGGCGCGGTGTGCCGCACCGTGCGCGACGCGGCACAGCACCTGGCGGCGATGGAACGCACCTGGGCGAACCGCCGGCTGCGGGCCGTCGGGTTGGTGCGCGGCCCGTCGGAACGACGTTTGCGAATCGGCCTGGCCCGTATCTCGCCCACCGGGGTCCCGGTGCATCCCGAGACGATGGACCAGGCCGTGGCGACCGCAGCCCTGCTGGCCGAACTCGGCCACCGTGTCGACGAGGCGTCGATGCCGACCGGTGACCGTTTCGTCGACGACTTCAGGACCTACTGGGCGGCGATGGCGGTGGTGATGACCTTCAGCGAGGGACTGAACCACCGTGGCGACTGGGACCGGTCACGGCTCGACCCGTTCACCCGGGGTCTGCAGGACCAGTGGCGCGCCCGACGCCGAGCGGTCATCGGGGCCGCCCGGCGCCTGCGGGCCACCCAGGCCGCCTACGACGCGATGTTCGACGACCACGACGTGGTGCTGAGCCCCACGTTGAACCACCCCACCCCGCGTCTGGGGTACCTGGATCCGAACCTGGAATTCGACGAACTGTTCGGTCGGCTCACCGCGTACGTCGGGTTCACCCCGGTGAACAACGTGTGCGGCGGACCGGCGATCGCGTTACCGACCCCGTTGGGCGCCGACGGGTTGCCGGGGTCGGTCCAGTTCTCCGCCGCCCACGGCGACGAGGGGACGCTGTTGGCCCTCGCCTACGAGCTCGAGGAGGCCCGCCCCTTCCCCCGGATCGACGACCCCGTCCCCGGGTGACACCGGCGGTCCGGCCGATTCGGCCTCGGCTTCGTCGGCCCGGTACCAGGCGACCACGAGCGCGGCGAGCAGCCCCATGTTCACCAGCGTCGAGGGCAGCCACATGACACCGCCGGAGACCTGTTGGGACGCCAACGCGGCCGCGGTGCCACCCCAGGGTGCGGGCAGGTCGACATAGAACGGGTACAGCGGGTCGGGGGCGACGATGAACACGACCGCCATGGCCGTCATGACCGGTTCGAGGGCCAGCACGACCAGCAGGCGTTGCGCCGCCGAACGGCGCACCGCGCGGCCGTCGCGGCCGAACAGGATCGTGAAGAACACGAACCCGGCCGCCAGGTAGGCGAGGTGTTCGGCCTGGTGGATCCGCACGTTCTCCAACGCCGCGTCGTACCACGGTGTGAAGTGCGTGGCGACCATCACCGCCACGTAGAACGCCGCGGCGATCCACGGGCTGGTGAGGGCCCGTACGGCCCTGGAGTGCAGCACCGGTTCCACCCAGCGGCGGCGGAGACCTGGTGACAGCCCACGGCGGATCACGGTGAGTGGTGCGCCGGCGACCAACAGGGGTGCCACGACGTACAACAGCACCATGTGCTGGGCCATGTGCACCCCGGCGGTCACGTCGCCGTAGCGGTCGAAGGGCCCTTCGACCGACGCGACGAACGCGACGAGCCCGCCGAGGAACACCCAGGGGCGCCACCACGGCAACAGCGGGGCCGGGTCCGCCCGGCGCCCG
>CAZVFF010000266.1:0-3580 GCA_964626395.1 uncultured Iamiaceae bacterium
TCGGACCGGTGGTCGCCGGGCGCCGGCTCCGCTCGGCGACCGCCGGTCTCGTCACGCTGATCCTGTGGTTCCCGGCGGCGTGGCTGTTGCCGTACGCGTTCGCCACGGGGCGCCCGGCGGTGCTCGAGTTCGCCGCCGTGCTGGCCTGTGTGGCGATCCTGCTGGCGGCGTGGAACCTGTCGGGCCCGTTGCTGCGCCGCGGTCGGGGCACCCCGGTACTGGGGTTGCGGCTCGCCATCGGGTTCCTGATCGTGACCGCCGCGTTCGGGGCGACCTACGCGTTCGACATGCACCACGGCTACTTCCTGTTGCTGCCCCGCCGGGTGCTCGCCCACGCCCACCTGGGCCTGATCGGCTGGATCGGCCTCGCGTACGTGGCGGTGGCCGAGAAGCTGTGGCCGATGTTCCTGCTGGCGCACCGTCCCTCGACCGCGGCGGGTGACTGGGCGGTCCGTCTGGTCGCCGGCGGGGTGCCGGTCGTGGCGATCGGCCTGTTGATCCCGAACGAGCCGCTCACATCGATCGGCGCGGGGATCATCGTGGCCGGTTTGACCGCCCACCTGGTGTCCCTGGCCGGGGTCATCAAGCACCGCCGCCGTCGCATGGAGCTGCTGCACGCCTTCGTGCTGACCTCGGCGGTGATGCTGATCGTGGCGGTGTGGGCGGCTGCGATCGCGGGCATGTTCGATGTGTCGTTCACGCTGCGGACCCGTGCGGTGCAGACCGAGGTGTTCGCGCTCACCATGTGGCTGGGGTTGGCGATCATCGGGCACCTGCACAAGATCGTGCCGTTCATCACCTGGTCGACGATGCGCAAGGCGGGGCACCGCAAATCCCCCGACGGACGCCCGTTGCTGTTCGCCCACCTGGTGAACCCGACGGCGGGTCGGGTGGGTTACGCGGCCGCCACGTTCGCGGCGGTCATCGGGGTGATCGGCATGGCCGGCGCCCATCCGTTGCTGGTCCGGATCGCCGGGGTGTCGCTCACCGTGACCGGCGTGGTCGTGATGACCAACCTGATCTCCGGGCCGTTGCGGATCATCGCGATCGACCGGCGGCGGGCGGCGGCCGAGGCCGCCGAGGCGGCAGTATCAGAAGCCCCCGGGGAACGTGCGCCGGTCGGCGTATCCTGACGGGAAGCTCACCGGACGTGGAGGTTCCGAACCCATGAGTGCAATCACCGAAGAGGACATCCAGCGGGTCACCGACGCGCTGCACGAGGTCTACGACCCCGAGGTGGGCCTCGACATCATGACGATGGGGCTGATCTACCGGCTCGAAGCCGGTATGGAGAAGGTCATCATCGACATGACCCTGACCACACCGGGTTGTCCGGTTTCCGACAGCCTGCCCGAGGAGGCCCGTCAGGCCGCGGCCCGGGCGATGGATCCCGACGGCGACAACCGGGTGAACCTGGAGGTCGTGTGGGATCCGCCGTGGAACCCGGAGATGATCGACGACGACGCCCTCGCCGAGTTGGGTTACCGCCGCGTCACCGACTGACCGGCCGGTTCCGGACCGCGAACGATCGGGACGGCGCTGATGGTCGCGGTGTTGGCCGTCCACCTGTTGGCGTTGTCGGTGTGGGTCGGCAACCTCGTCGCGCTCCCGTTGATCGTCGGGGTGGTGCGTGAACTCGCCGACGACGACCTCCAGGCGGTCTTCTTCCCCCGCATGGGGCGGGTGTTCGGCACGGCCGGGACCGTCGGCCTGGTGGTGGCGATCCTCACCGGTGCGGTCGCGGCCGGTTCCCCCGGCGACTGGTCGGCGGCCGCGACCGGCGCGCTCGTCACCGGGGTCGTGTTGTTGGTGGTCACCTCGGCCGCGATGGTCCAGGCGGTGCGGGTCGGCCGGCTGCGCAGCGCGCTGGCCGCCGGTTCGGTCACCGGTCCCGACGCCGAGGCGCACCTCGCGACGCAGGTGCGGATCACCGACGTCGGTCGGATCGTGATCATCGTGGGGACCCTGGTGGGACTGGTTCTGGAGGCCTCGGCGATCGTCGGCTGAACGGCCTTCAGCGGTAGGATCGTCGGCCGTGTCGAATTTTCTTGATCTGGTCGCCGAACGTGTCGTGATCTACGACGGAGCCACCGGGACGTGGCTCCAGGAACAGGGTCTCACGCCCGACGACTTCGGCGGTGAGGCGCTCGACGGGTGCAACGAGTACCTGGGGATCACCCGCCCGGACGTGATCCGGTCGATGCACGCCGCGTACCTCGACGCCGGTGCCGACGTGTTGGAGACCAACACGTTCGGTTCGTTCGCGATCCCCCTGGGCGAATACGACCTGTCGGACCGGGTGCACGAGATCACCCTGGCGAACGCCCGACTGGCCCGCGAGGTCGCCGACGATTTCGCGACCGCGGACCGCAAACGCTTCGTGGCCGGCGCGATGGGCCCGGGGACGAAGTTCGCGTCGCTGGGTCAGATACCGTTCGCGAACCTGCGTGACGCCTACGAGGTCCAGGCCGCCGCGTTGCTCGAAGGTGGTGTCGACGCGTTGATCATCGAGACCCAGTTCGACCTGCTGGGTCTCAAGTCGGCGATCATCGGCGCCCGCCGGGCGATGGCCGCCCAGGGGCGCGAAGTGCCGATCCAGGCCCAGGTCACGATCGAGTTGACGGGTCGGATGCTTCCCGGTACCGAGATCGGTGCCGCGTTGGCGGCGTTGGACCCGATGGGGATCGACATCATCGGGATCAACTGTGCGACCGGGCCGATGGAGATGGCCGAGCACCTGCGGCACCTGTCCCAGCACGCCCGCATGCCGATCTCGTGTCTGCCGAACGCGGGGCTGCCCAGCGTCGTGGACGGCCACATGCACTACGACCTCACCGCGGACGAGTTCGTCGACTACCACTCGCGGTTCATCACCGAGCTGGGTGTGCGCGTGGTCGGCGGTTGCTGTGGCACCACACCCGAGTTCATCTCGCAACTCGTCGACGCCGTGGCCGACCTCGAACCCGCGAAACGCGAGCCGGTGCACGAACCGGGTGCAACGTCGATCTACTCGCTGGTGCCCTTCGACCAGGACGTCGGCTACCTCGGGGTGGGCGAACGCACGAACGCGAACGGCTCGAAGAAATTCCGGGAAGCGATGCTCGAGGGCGACTGGGACACCTGCCTGAAGATCGCGACCGACCAGGTCAAGGAGGGCGCGCACGTGCTGGACGTGTGCGTCGACTACGTGGGCCGAGACGGCACCGTCGACATGGAGGAGCTCGCCAGCCGGTTCGCCACCCAGGTGAACGCGCCGTTGATGATCGACTCCACCGAAGCCGACGTGGTCGAGACCGCCCTGCAGTGGATCGGCGGACGTCCGATCCTGAACTCGGTGAACCTCGAGGACGGCGACGCCGAGGGCACCAGGCTGGACCGGTTCCTGACGATGGCGAAGACCTACGGCGCCGCGGTGGTGTGCACCTGCATCGACGAGACCGGTCAGGCCCGCACCCCGGAACACAAACTGGAAGCGGCCCGTCAGATCCACGACATCGCCGTGGAGCGTTACGGGCTGGAACCCTCGGACCTGATCTTCGACCCGTTGGCGCTCACGTTGGCGACCGGCATCGAGGAGTCC
>CAZVFF010000267.1:0-3579 GCA_964626395.1 uncultured Iamiaceae bacterium
CCCGTGGTGGATCACGGCTTCACGGCGGGTACGGGTCTCGGACTTCACCGGAGGTTCGACCCCGTCGGCCCGGCCACCGATTGCGATCGTGCCCACCCCACGGTGCGCCGCGGGCACGCCGTGCGCGTCGAGGACGGCCCGTTCGTGATCGAACATCCCGAACAGACACGCGCTCAGCCCCGCCTCCTCCACGGCCAGCAGCAACGTCTGGATCGCCATGCCGGCGTCGACGAACCAGTACGGCACGCCCCAGGCATCGGCCGACCCGCCCAGCCCGGTGCGGGCCTTGTCGGCCTCGGTGTAGCGGTCCAGGTACGCGCCCGGGTCGGCGACGGCGATCACCAGCACCGGTGCGGCGAGCAGCCCCTGGTGGGTGAACCCGGCCCGCCGGTCACCGAGGGTGATCGACCAGTACCGGTCGGTCTGGTCGGCGCCGGTCAGGACCAACCAGTCGAGGCCCTGGGAGTTCCCGGCCGACGGGACGCGTCGGGCCATGTCCAGCACGTGCTCCAACCACGCCGGGTCGACCGGGTCGGCCGAGAAGACGCGACGCATCCGGCGCGCCCGGACCAGCGTGTCGAGGTCGGCCACGACGTCCGGGCCCCGGACCCCGGAGGGGTCCTCAGTCGCCGAACTTCTCCAGGTCGTCGGCGAGCGCCCAACCGAACGAGATCATCAGGGTGCCCTCGGTCGGGTCGACCCCGTCGAACAGTGCGGCGACGTCCTCGTCGATGTCGTCGTCCTTGAGTGCCTCGTGCGACAACAGCACCGGCGGCGTGTCGTCGGTCTTCGCGATGAAGGCGCGTTCGTCGTAACCCTTCATCGGCAGACCGAACCGTTTCATCAGCCGTTTGCCCCAGGCGCGTTCCTCGCCGCTGGCCTTGTAGTCCGGGCGGGGGACGATGTCGACCAGCGAACGGAACGCCTCGAACGCGTCCGCCGAACCCATGCGGGCACCGATGAGCACGTCCTCGTCGGGGAACGCCATCACCGCACGGTGCATCTGTTCGTTCATGATCGCGCGCAGCACGGTGGAACGTTTCGAGTTGCGTGCCACCGACGCCAGGCCGAAGATCACGGCCGGTGTGCCCCCGATGCGTTCCAACGTGGAGAACGCGAAGCCCCGTAGCTTGTCGTTCTCGCGTACCTGGGTGACCAGCACCCACTGCTCGGCCTGCTTGGACAGCACGCCGATCTCGTAGCTGTGCGACGTGGAAGCGCAGAGATCCGCCATCTCGGCCAGTTCCGAATCGCTCAGCGCCGTGCAGTCCTTGCTCTCTGTCTCGGTCGCCATGTTCGCGTTCACAACTCCCCGGGTATGCTCGTTTTCGTCTCTCCAGTCCAGCCTTTTTCACTGATTTTTGCAACTTTGCGGACTCCACGACCGGTGGAACGGTCGTTCGGCACACCCGCTGGTGTCCGTATTCCCGGCCGCGTGGGCACCGCGGGCGTCGCTAGTGTCGGCGACGAGGCGTGCCCCGGAACGACCGGCGTCACCGGGCACGCCGCAAGATCCCCGATCCGATCCCGGAGGAACCCGTGCCCGCGAAGAACCGTGCCACCCCACCCAGCCCGTACGACTACCTGGCCGCGGTGCCGTCGTTGACGGTCACCAGCACCGACCTGACGAACGGCGGCCCGATCCCCGCCCGGCACATCGCGGACGCGAACTTCGGACTGGACGGCGACAACATCTCCCCCCACCTGGCCTGGTCCGACGCCCCCGAGGGCACCCGCAGTTTCGCGGTCACCTGTTTCGACCCGGACGCCCCCACCGGCAGCGGCTTCTGGCACTGGGTGCTCTTCGACATCCCCGCGTCGGTCCACGAACTGGGCACCGGTGCCGCCTCGGGCGACCTGTCGGGGCTTCCCGCGGGTGCCATCCACACCGGCAACGACACCGGCAACACCTGCTACACGGGCCCGTTCCCGCCGGCCGGGCACGGCCCGCACCGCTACCTGTTCGCGGTGCACGCCCTCGGGGTGGAGACCCTGGGGCTGGACGCCACGGCCTCCCCGGCGGTCGTCGGGTTCACGATGGCGGATCCGACCCTGGCCCGGGGTGTGCTGACCGGCATCCACGAGATCCCCGGCTGACGGTGACCCGCCGCACCCGTTTCACCGACCTGGTCGGATGCACGGTGCCGATCCAGTCGGCGGCGATGGGTGGCGTGGTCACCCCGGAGTTGGCGGCCGCGGTCGCCTGCGCCGGTGGGCTCGGCATGTTGGCGGCCCCGGCGTTCACCGAGGGTGGCATCGACGCCCAGATCGACCGCGTGGAGACATCCGACACCGGTGACGGTGCGGTGGGTGTCGGGTTCCTGATGCCGTTCCTCGACCGGGACGCCTTCACGCGGGTCGCCGGGCGGGTCCGCCTGGTCGAGTGCTTCTACGGCACCCCCGATGCCGACCTCGTCGCCCTGGCCCACGGCGCCGGGGCGTTGGTGTCCTGGCAGGTCGGCTCGGTCGACGAGGCCCGGGCGGCGCTGGATGCCGGATGCGACGTGGTGGTCGCCCAGGGCGTCGAGGCGGGCGGTCACATCCGCGGGGACCGTCCGTTGGACGATCTGCTCGCCGAGGTGCGCCCGCTCACCGACACGCCGATCGTCGCCGCGGGCGGGATCGGCACCGCGGCACGCGCGGCGGAACTCCTCGACCGGGGCGCGGACGCGGTCCGGATCGGCACCCGGTTGTTGGCCACCGCCGAGGCCGACGTGCACCCCGACTACGCCGCGGCGCTCGTTCCGGCGACCGCGGCCGACACCGTGGTGACCGAGACGTTCGCGGCGGCCTGGCCCGATGCCCCGCACCGCACGTTGCGGTCGTGTGTGGACGCCTCCGACGACGACCCGGCCACCCGGTTGCCGATCCCCCCGACCCGGGCATTCGACGGCGACGTCGCCACGGCCGCGTTGTACGCGGGCGAATCTGTGGACCGGGTGACCGGCCCCACGACCGTCGCCGCGGTCATGGCCGAGTTCACCGCCGGGCCGGGCGGGTCGGACACCCGCTGAGGCAGCCGGACCGATGCGGGACCCGGTATCGGATCCCTACGTCGCGGCGCCGCGGGCCAGCGGGTCCATCCATTCCAGACCGGGGAAACGGGCGAAGTCGCTGTCGCAGGAGCACAGGGTCGCGCCGTGCTCGATCGCCAGTGCGGCCAGGTGGGCGTCGGTGACCAGGTTGCCGCCGACGCCGGTGGCGTCGAACAGGTCACCCAACACCGCGACGTGTCGCCCGGTCGGTGCGGGTACCGTCACACACGTTCGAGCCAACCAACCATCGACATAGCCCAGCGCCTCACGGCCGGTGAGGGCGGGAACCATGATCTTCGGGTTGGTCGTGATCCGGACGAACGCCAGCAGGACCATCCACGGCAGGGCCACGGTCTCGGTTCCGGACAACACGCTGTTCAACCACTCCCGGGCGGGTTCGTGCCGTGGGGCACGGGAATTGGCGGCGTAGATCAACAGGTTCGCATCGACCAGCTTCACTTGCCGACGCTCAGTTTGCGGAGCAGTTCGTCGTCTTCCATCGCGGCCGCCAGGGCCAGGGACTTGTCGAGATCGATGCCGGGAC
>CAZVFF010000268.1:0-3579 GCA_964626395.1 uncultured Iamiaceae bacterium
TACGCGTTCGGCAACCAACCGTCGATCGCCGCATGGAACCTCGCCCGGTTCGCCGAGACACTCCTCGGGCTGATCTCCGAGGACGCGGACGAGGCCGTCGAGGTCGCCACCGACCTGGTGCGCAGCTTCCCGGACCGGTTCCGGGAACGTTGGCAGGCCGGGATGGCCGCCAAAGTGGGGCTCGACGAACCCGACGAGCGGGACGCGGACCTGTTCGACGACCTGACCGACGCGATGCGGTCCGACGGGTCGGACTGGACCGGCACGTTCCGGGTACTCGCCGATGGCCTGCGCGCCCGGGGTCGCTGCGATGACGCCGCCCCCGACCCACTCGACGACACCGTCGGGGACGGTTCCGCGTCCACGCCGTTGGAAGACTGGAAGCGCCGCTGGTTCACACGACTCGACCGGCAGGGTCGCCCCGCCGACGAGGTGGCCGACGCGATGGACCGCGTGAATCCGGTGCACATCCCCCGCAACCATCTGGTCGACGAGGCACTCACCGCAGCGACCGCCGGTGACCTGGAACCGTTCCACACACTCATGGGCGCGCTCGCCGCTCCGTTCACCCGGCGTCCCGGCGGGGACCGCTTCGCACGACCCGCACCGGACGGGTTCACCGAGGGTTTCCGTACCTTCTGCGGCACCTGAACCTGCCCTCGCCCGCTTCGACGACCCCCGCCGCTCGGCGAGGTCGACCGGACCCGTCACGTCGAGATCGCCGACATCGGAGAACCCGGGCCCTCGGATGTCACCGATCGGATCACCGCAGCGGCGCGCACCGTCGGTGGGAAATGATCGTGCCCGCCCGTGCCCGGGCGGCGTTCACGACGCCGAGCCGGTGCCCATGACCGGGTGATGCACCGCGTGGGGTTTCTCGGCGGCGAAATCGGCGAGGCTCGCATGTGCGATTCCCTCGTGCCATTCCAGGAAACCCCGCACCGCCGCGAGTGACTCCCACCGGGAGATCACCAGGATCCCGTCGGGGGTGTCCGGGTCGCCGCACGCCTCGGCGCTGCGACAACCCGGCGCGGCCATCGCGTCGTCGACGTTGCCCTGCGCGGCCGCCAGCAGTTCGTCGAGCCGCCCGGGCAACGCCCGCATCCGGGCGATCCGAACCACCGGCACAGCATCCCTCGTCTCGCCGTTGCCGGACGGTGTCGGCGTGGGCTGGTTCGTCATGGGACCGTTCCTCTCGGCAGGTCACGGAAACGGTGGCACCGGTCGCGTCCACCGCGGACGCCACGCAGGCTACCGACCACCCGCCGAGCACCGGCGGCCCCTGGTGGGCCGATGACGCTCCGCCGGCCCGGTTCAGCCGTCGTCGTTCCGGAACGCGAACATCTTCTCCGCGTCGATCCTGACGGCGACACCGTCGAGTTCGTCGACCCATTCCGCGAACGCCGGCCCCTGCAGGGGCACGTAGTGGTCGAGCATCGCTCGGCGCAGGTCTGCGGCTTCGTCGGCGTGGAAGTCGAACAGGGCGGCCCGACCGTGCACGACGAGCGCGAACGACTCGTCGGGAAGGTGGGTCGCGCTGATCGCCGGGCGGGTCCGCAGGTGCCCGATCCGCACCGAGTCCGGTGACGACGACTCCCACCACACGCCGTGGAGCAGGTAGCCGTCGAAGGGGCCGGCGATCGGGCGACCGTCCGCAGTGACCGTCGCCACCGTCAACAACCGCATGCCGGTCAACGACGCGCACACCTCGGCGGCGTCGGGGCGATGTTCGTCGGAGAAGATCCCGCGCAGGTGCGGTCCGGCTCCGGCGGCGCTCGCATCGAGCAACCCCTGGAGTCGTGCCAGCTCGCCGACGGTTTCGTACACGACGTCGAAACTATCCGGAGCGACCAGACACCGCCGTCCGATCGCCGCTGACCCGACGGCGGTGGACCCCCCACCGGTGGTCCCCGACGATCGACTCGCCGCAACGGACGTTCCGGAGCCGACTGCGGATCGGCCACGACGCGGTACCGTTTCCCGGATGCGACGGGTCTCTGTGGTGGGCAACGCCGGGGCCGGCAAGTCGACGTTCGCCCGGGCGTTGGCCGAGCGTCTCGACGCGCCCCACATCGAACTGGACGCGATCTTCCACCAGCCCGACTGGACCCCGCTCGATGACGCCGAGTTCGCCCGGCGGGTCACCGCCGCGACCGACGGCGACAGGTGGGTGGCCGACGGCAACTACCGGCGGGTCACGATGGACGGCCCCGTGTGGGCCCGCGCCGACACGATCGTCTGGATCGACCCGCCCGACCGGGTGATGATGTCCCAGGTGGTCGCCCGCACCCTGCGTCGGACCATCGGCCGTCGGGAACTGTGGAACGGCAACCGCGAACGGTTCCTCGACGTGTTCCGGCTCGACCGGAACCGGTCGATCATCGTGTGGGCATGGTCGACCCGGAACGGCAACCGGGAGCGCTACCGCTCCGCCATGGTCGACCCGGCGTACGCGCACCTCCGGTTCGTCCGGTTGGGTTCCCGGCGTGAGGTCACGTCGTTCCTGGATTCAATCGACTGAGGCCCGCCCCGCCGGGCGGGTCGGCGAGGCAGGCCGCCGGTGGGTCGGGCGACGGCGCGCCCCTACCGTTCTCTGCACGCGAATCGGGGGCGGGTGGCGTCCACGGTGCAACGAACCGGTCGGTGGCACGGCCGGGCGGCCGGAGACCTCCGGACGGGTCCGGCGGGTCGCCGGGGGGGGGGTCACGACGCCGCACGGATCGCACGGATGAACCGGACCGGGTGGGGCGGGTTCACCGCCCGCCACGCCGCGAGGCGAGTGCGGGCGGCCGCACGTGCGGATCCGTCGGCTCCGGTGCGGGCCATCCACCATTCGAGGGCGTCCTCGGCGTAGCCGACGGCGGCGATGGGGCGACGGGTGCGGATCAGGTCGATCGCGTCGACCGGGTCGTACCCGCGGGCGAGCAGCACCGCGTACGCCGCGGACGGTCCCCGGTTGATGCCCATGTGGCAGTGAACAAGGGTGGGCACGAGGGTTGACACGAGGGTGGACGGGCCCCCGTCGACGGCATCGACGAGCCGGTCGAACCAGGTGCCGGGGACCCGTTGACCGGCGTCGTCGATGCCCAGGTGGACGTACTCGATGTCCGGGGCGAGTTCGGCGACCAGGTCGGCGTCGGTCCATTCGACCCGGCAGTCGACGACCCGCCGGATCCCCCGACCGCGCCAGTCGGCGATGTGCCGGGCCGCTGTGGCCCGGTCCGCGGGCAGGTCCCCGCCGGTGGACAGCGTCGGCGTGAGCGGGGTGATGTTCGCGATCGACCTCATCGGGCACCTCCGTCGCGGTCGAAGCCGAGGCGGCCGAGTCGCGGCGCTGTCGTGCGGGTGGTGATCGTGGTGAACGCCGTGCGGGTGCCGACGTCGGTCGCCTCCCACGGCTGGATCTCGACGTCGTCGAAACCGAGCCGGTGGGCGTCGCGACAGCCGTCGCCCGCACCGAGCCACAGGAACTCCCAGCCGCGGGCCCGGCGACGTTTCACCATGCCGAGCACGTCGCGTGCCCCGAAGTCACGCGAAGCGTTCTCGCGTCCATCGGTGACCACCGCGACCAGCGGCCGG
>CAZVFF010000269.1:0-3553 GCA_964626395.1 uncultured Iamiaceae bacterium
ACCGCTCCGACACGGCGCCTCGTCCGCCCGATCCGAACCGTCGACCGATCGTCGTTCGTCATGGTCAACCTCCGCGCTGGGGTCCCGCGGGAACATCCCGGACGGGACCGTCGGAGGGGCCCGGGGAGCCGGGCATCCGTAGTGGGTACGTAAGTCCATGGGGCGCACACCGGACGGGGCGGACGACGCCCCCCGGCGCGTCCCGCTCAGCGACCCGGGTCGACCGGTCCGTGGACGACGGCGAGTTCGGCGCGACTGTTGATCCCCAGACGCAGGAAGATGTGCGCGATGTGGGTCTCCGCCGTGCGCACGGAAATGTGCAGCCGTTCCGCGATCTCCCGGTTCGTGCAGCCCTTGACGACCAGCGCCGCGACCTCTCGTTGGCGTCTGGTCAACTCGGCCGTGGTGACCCGTCGCACCGGTAACCGGTATCCGAGCGTGGCCACCCTGTGGGCCGCCTCGACCTGACCGGACCGGTCATCGGCGACCAGGGTCCGTGCGTGCCACACCAGCGCCTCCGGCAACGGCGCCGTCATCGACTCCGCGAGCACGTCGATGCGATCCCGGATCGGCACGGTCGTTCCCGCGGTCGAACCGGCCGCACCCAGCAGGGCGAGTGCGTGCAGACCCCACAACTCGACCAGCCCCAGGTCGTCGCGACGCCCCATGGCGGCCAGCTCGGTCGCCAGGTCGGCAGCGTCGGGTCGCCCAAGCGCGATCGCGGTGCGACACCATCGGGAACGCAGTTCGGGGAACAGGAAACCGGCGGCACGCACCGGCGCGGCGCGTGCCGCGTCCAGCAGACGGGCCGCTTCGATCAGGTCACCCGACGTGGCGGTCGACATGGCCTGTCCGGTCAAGCCGATCACGGACCAGCCGCTGAAGTCCAGTACCCGCAGGTGGGCGGTCGCCGCAGTGAAATGGGCCAGGGCCCGGTCGTCATCGCCGTCGGCGTCGGCGAGGTAACCCGCCCCGAGTTGCCGCACCGTGGAATCGACGAAGAAGTCGGTGTCGTGCAACGCCCCGGTGAGCCGGTACAGCTCTGCCGCCTCGCCGCGTTCCCCCCGCCACAGCCGGACCAGGAACAGGATCGCCTGTGCGTACGACGCGAACCAGTTCGCCGCCGACCCGAGCGATCCGGTCTCGACCACGAGTGCCTCGGCGCGGTGCACCACCTCGTCGTCGGGGTTCGTGAACGCGTCGAGGACCAGCGAAGCCACCTCGACGGCGAGGCGGACATCGGTCGGTGCATCGAACTTCTCACGGGGCCGGCACGCCCGGGCCTCACCGAATCGTTGCGCGTAGACCAGCCTGGGGTAGCGGTCGACGGCGAGACGGGCGCGGACATCGTCACCGTGGTCACGGGCGAACTCGTCCAGCACCGCGAACGCGCCGTCGGGGTCGTCCCGTCCGTACTGGCGGACATCGGCGTGGGCCGTCACCGCCGCCCATGCGGTCGCCACGGGAACGCCGTGGCCCGGTTCACCGATCGACGCGACCGCGCGGGTGGTGTCGGCGAACGCCGTGTCGATGTCGCCGAGGAAACGTGCCGCGGCACCCCGGGCTCCGAGCGCCGCGACCCGTCGGGTCGTGTCGCAATCGGGATGCTGCAGGATCGTCGTCGCCAGTGACCGCACCAACCGCCGTTGGTCGGTCGCCTCGGCGGCGGCGAGTGCGACCGTGAGCAGGTCGATCCCGACGGTCCGGCCGCACTCCAGGGCGCACACCACACAACGGATCAGGTGTTCCCCGGTGGTGGGGTCCGACGGGTCGAACGACGTGGGCGCGAGCGGTTCGATCCGACCGTGGAGGTCGTGGCGGCGTCCCGGCGGGATCGTGCGTCTGAGCGCATCCGCACGCGACGGATCGACGAGGCACACCACGCCGTGCTGCGCGACATCGGGTGCCCGGACCGTGATCACACCGGTCGACAGGGCCTGATCGACCACGTCCGCGTCGACGAGGGTCAACAGCGTCGGCAACGGGAGCGGCTGGGAGAGGGCGACCAGTTCGACGACGTCACGGATCGACGGATCCAGTGCCGCGAGTTCGCTGATGATCAGGTCCGCGATACCCGGTGTCGGGGCGACGTCGTCGACCACCACCCAGACCCCGTCCTGTTCGACCAAGGTGCCGGTCTCGACACCGCGCACGGTCAACTCGTCGAGATGGCGCAGGTTCCCGCCCACCGTGTGGAGCATGAACCGCACCAGATCGGCGGACACCGGACCACCGAGGAGCGATTCGAGGACCTCCGCGGTGGCTTCCGGTCCGAGCGGCTCCAGGTCGACCCGGGTGAGGAGATCGTCCTTCCACAGGTTCGCGAACGCCGGGCACAACGGCGGCGGGTTGCGATGGGTGGTCACCAGGGTGACCGAGCCGGCGCGCACCCGATCGGCCACGTCGTGGGCACACGCGCGATCGAGCGTCTCGGCGTCTTCGATGCGCAACACGACGTGCGGCGACGACGCCGTGGCCAGATGCTCGTCGATGTGATCCGGGCCACCGTCCCGGAGGTCCCGCGCCGACAACGCCACGACGCATCCGCCGTGTCCGGCGACGTCGAAACCATCCAGGACCTCGTCGAGGAAGCTGGTCTTGCCAACGCCCGTCGGGCCCGTCACGATCAGCCCACGGTCGGCGTCGAGGGCCTCCAGCGCACGGCGCGCCGCACCGGGTCTGGCCTGACGCGCCCCTCGGGTGGACACGCCGTCCGGGTTCTCCAGATCGCTCATAGCCGAATGCTCCGACAGGAGCGGACCCACAGGAACCGCGACCGGCCCCGTGAGAGCCGCTTCAGCCGGTGCTGACCAGGTTCAGGTTCGCGATGAACAACAGCACCCCGGCCGAGATCCCGAAGGTGTGCCACACCTCGTGGAACCCGAACCAGTCGTTGTCCAGACGCGGCCGGTGCAGGGCGAACAGGACCGCCCCGACCGTGTACAGGATCCCCCCGGCGGCGATCAGCACCAGGATGCGGGGGCGTGCGAGCAGCGCCGGGAACGCCATCAGTCCGGCCCAGCCCAGCACGATGTACAGCGACGCCCCGAGTTTCCGGAACCGGTCGATCCACAGGATCTTCACGACCATCCCCACGACGGTGCCGACCCACATGACGCTCAGCGCCACGACCCGTTCGACGCCGTCGAGCATGACGATCGCGACCGGGGTGAACGTCCCGGCGATCAGCACGTAGATCATCGTGTGGTCCGCTTTGCGCATGATCCGACGCAGGCGTGGGGAACGGGCGAACACGTGGTAGCAGCCACTGACCGCGTACAACGCCACCGACGCGAGACCGTAGATCCACGCACCCACCGAGGCGCCGGTGCCGTGCGCGTTGGCGACCAACACCACCAGCCCGATGATCGCCGCGACCGCGGCGGCCAGGTGCAGCCGCCCACGCAACCACGGCCGGGCGTCGAGTTCGGCGTGGAAGGTGTCCAGATCCAAAGCGGGTTCCTTTCGGGTCGTGACCGTACCCCCGATCACACGATCCTGCGACAGGTACCCCATCGGCACACGGACCACCCCGACTGGAGGTGGTGTTCCC
>CAZVFF010000270.1:0-500 GCA_964626395.1 uncultured Iamiaceae bacterium
CTGTTGACCCACCCCGACGAGGACGGTCGGTTCCATCCCGGCGAGGTGGTCGCGGACCGCTGCGAGGACTGTCTGGACTCGTGGTACCTGGAGATCCCCGCGGACGGGAGCGGCTGATCCGCCGGTAGCGTGACGTCGCGGACAAGGCCACGACGAGCGATTGGAGCAGCGATGCAACTGGGAATGATCGGGCTGGGTCGGATGGGTTCGAACATGGTGCGACGGCTGATGGAAGCCGGCCACGACTGCGTCGTCTACAACCGCAGCCCGGAGCCGACCCGGGCAATCGAGGCCGAGGGTGCGACCGCCGCCTGGGATCTCGAGACCCTGGTCGCGAAGCTCGACGCCCCGCGCAACATCTGGATCATGGTGCCCGCCGCGGTCGTCGAGTCGGTGGTGGACCAGCTCATCCCGTTGCTCTCACCGGGCGACACGTTGATCGACGGTGGCAACTCGCGTTACCACGACGACATCCGCCGCGGTGAGGCACTGGAAGCCCA
>CAZVFF010000270.1:510-3548 GCA_964626395.1 uncultured Iamiaceae bacterium
GCCCACGACATCAACTACCTGGACGTCGGCACCTCCGGGGGTGTGTGGGGCTACGAACGGGGCTACTGCATGATGGTCGGCGGTCAGGCCGAAGCGGTGCAGCGCGTCGCGCCGGTCTTCGAGGCGCTCGCACCCGGTCTGGGCGACGAGCCCCGCACCCCGGGCCGCGCCGAGGGCAAGGGACCGGCGGATTCCACCGCCGAACACGGCTGGCTGCATTGTGGCCCCCACGGCGCCGGCCATTTCGTCAAGATGGTGCACAACGGCATCGAATACGGCCTGATGGCCGCGTACGCCGAGGGGTTGAACATCCTCGCCGAGGCGAACGTCGGCTCTGCCGAACGCACCGTCGACGCGGAGACCTCCCCGCTGGAGCACCCCGAGTACTACCGCTACGACCTGGACCTGTCCGAGGTCGCCGAGGTGTGGCGCCGCGGTTCGGTGATCTCGTCGTGGCTGCTGGACCTGACCGCGCACGCGTTGTTGGAGGACCCCGAACTGACCGGGTTCGCCGGGCGCGTGTCGGATTCGGGTGAGGGCCGCTGGACGCTCGACGCCGCGATCGACGAGGGCGTGCCGGCACCGGTGTTGGCGAACGCGTTGTTCAGCCGGTTCTCCTCCCGGGGCAACGGGGACTTCGCGAACCGGATCCTGTCGGCGATGCGTCACGAGTTCGGCGGCCATGTGGAGAAACCGGCGGGAGGCGACGGGCAGTGAGCGCCGTCCCGGCGGACGCGTTCGTCTTCTTCGGCGCGACCGGCGACCTCGCCTACAAACAGATCTTCCCGGCGCTGTACCAGCTGGTGCGCCGCGACGGTATGGACATCCCGATCATCGGAGTCGCCTTCGAGGACTGGACCACCGAGCGGCTGGTGAACCGGGCCCGCGAATCGATCGGCAACCACGGCACCGTCGACGAGGACGTGTTCGGCCGGCTCGCGAAACTGTTCACGTACCTGCAGGGCGACTACACCGACCCGACGACCTATTCCCGGTTGCGTGACACGCTCGGCGACGCGCACGCACCGCTGCACTACCTGGCGATCCCCCCGGCGATGTTCGAGACCGTCGCGGGAGGTCTGGAGACCTCCGAGTGCGACCGCAACGCCCGGGTGATCTGCGAGAAACCGTTCGGTCGTGACGCCGCGTCCGCACAGGAGTTGAACGCGACCCTGCACGGGGTGTTCCCCGAGGACCGGATCTTCCGGATCGACCACTACCTGGGCAAGGAACCGGTGCAGAACGTGTTGTTCTTCCGGTTCGGGAACACGTTCCTGGAGCCGGTGTGGAACCGCAACCACATCGCGAGCATCCAGATCACGATGGCCGAGGACTTCGGCGTGGCCGACCGGGGCGCGTTCTACGACGCGGTGGGCGCGACCCGCGACGTCGTGCAGAACCACATGTTGCAGCTGCTCGCGATGCTCACGATGGAACCGCCGTCCAACGAGAACCCCGAATCCCAACGCGATGCCAAGACCACCCTGTTCAAGTCCATCCGGCCGATCTCGCCGGACGCCACCGTGCGTGGCCAGTACATCGGCTATCACGACGAACCCGGCGTCGCCACCGGGTCGACACGGGAAACCTACGTCGCGTTGCGGATGATGATCGACAACTGGCGGTGGGCCGACGTGCCGATCGTGATCCGCGCCGGCAAACACCTGCCGGTCACCGTCACCGAGGTCGTCGCCCAGTTCAAACAGCCGCCCCAGGTGGTGTTCCGGGACCACGACGTGGGCGGTCGCAACTACGTACGATTCCGGGTGACACCCAACCAGGAGATCGCCATGGGTGCCCGGTCGAAAGTGCCCGGTGAGGCGATGGTGGGTGAGTCGGTGGAACTGAAGATCCAGTCGCGTGCCTACGACGAGATGCCGCCGTACGAACGCCTGCTGGGTGACGCGATGGTCGGTGACCAGACGCTGTTCGCCCGCCAGGACGAGGTGGCGGCCTCCTGGCGGGCGGTGGATCCGATCCTGGACGACGCCGTTCCGGTGCGCCACTACGAGAAAGGCACCTGGGGCCCACCGGAAGCCGAGGGCCTGGTGCGTGATCTGGGGGGCTGGTTGGACCCGGTCGCCCCGTCGAAGGAGTGAGTGCGATGGCAGATGCGACCGAGCATTGGAAGGTGCTGGAGGACGCGGCGGCCGACACCGCCGACGTGACGCTCGCGGACCTGTTCGCCGACGACCCGGACCGCGGCAACCGCATGGTCGCCACCGGCGCGGGTTGGGAGCTGGACTACTCCAAGCACCGCGTCGACGCCGACACCCTCGACGCCCTGTTGGACCTGGCCCGCGCGGCGGGTCTGGCCGAACGCATCGAGGCGATGTTCACCGGTGAACACATCAACGTGTCCGAGGACCGCGCCGTGTTGCACACCGCGTTGCGTCTTCCCCGTGACGCCGAGCTGGTCGTCGACGACCAGGATGTGGTCGCGGACGTCCACGCCGTGCTGGACCGCATGGGCGCCTTCGCCGAGCAGATCCGCAACCGCACCTGGCTCGGCCATTCGGGCGAGCCGATCGACGCGATCGTCAACATCGGGATCGGCGGTTCGGACCTGGGACCGGTCATGGCCTACGAGGCGCTGCGCTCGTACTCCGACCGCGGCCTCACGATGCGCTTCGTGTCGAACATCGACGGCACGGACTTCGCCGAGGCCACCCGCGACCTCGACCCGGCACGCACCCTGTTCATCGTGGCGTCCAAAACGTTCGGCACCCTGGAGACCCTGACCAACGCCCGCACCGCACGGGACTGGATCCTGGACGCGTTCGACGGCGACGCGGCGGCCGTGGCGAAGCACTTCGTGGCCGTGTCCACCAACGCGGAGCGGGTCGCCGCCTTCGGGATCGACACGGCCAACATGTTCGAGTTCTGGGACTGGGTCGGCGGCCGGTACTCGGTGGATTCGGCGATCGGGTTGTCGCTCATGATCGCGATCGGCCCCGACGCCTTCGGCGGGTTCCTCGCCGGGTTCCACGCGATGGACGAGCACTTCCGCACCGCGCCGTTCGAAGAGAACCTGCCGG
>CAZVFF010000271.1:0-3535 GCA_964626395.1 uncultured Iamiaceae bacterium
GTCAGGCTCGCCAGGTCGGATCCGGCGTCGGGTTCGCTGAACAGCTGGCACCAGATCTCCTCGCCCGACAACAACCCGGGGATCCACCGTTCCTTCTGTTCCGGGGTGCCGGCGTGCAACAGGGTGGGGCCGGCCCAGCCGATCCCGATCGGGTTGTTCGGGCGGCGCAATCCGGCGGCGCGCAGCTCGTCGTCGATGATGATCTGGGTGATCGGGTCCGCGTCCAGCCCGTAGGGGGCCGGCCAGTGCGGGGCGACGTAGCCGGCCGCGGCCAGATCGGCACCGCTCGCGTCGGGGTGTTCGGTGATCCAGGCACGCACCTCGGCACGGCGGGGATCGTCGGCGGCGGGCAGTTCGAAGTCCATCGTCCCTGGACGGTAGCTTGCCGGGTCGGATGGCCCCCACCCCGACGTACGGAATCGACCGAGGTCACGGTACGGACCGTGGCTGACCAGCCCGGCCTGCGCCTGGTCGCGATCGAAGCCGACCGACCGGGCACCGTGAAGTTGGACGGTGCTCTCCAACCGTCGGTCACCGCGGCGCTGGCAGCGGCCACGCCCGGATCGGTCGTCGAGCTGGGCCGCGGGCGCTTCAGCGGCGCCACCGAGTCGTTCCCGCTGCGGGTCCCGGCCGGGGTGACCCTCACCGGCCCGGAACCCCCCGACATTCCCGACGAGGCGAAGAAGTTCCTGCCCGTGCCGCCACCGGCGGAGATCGTCGCGGCGTCCGAGGCGATCACGATCGTCGGCGACGACGTCCGCCTGGCCCACGTGACGGTGCGCACGCTCGGTCCGGGTTCGGCCGCCGCGGTCAGCGTCGACGGGGTCGACCGGGTCGGCCTCGACACCGTTTCGATCTCCGGGTCGTTGCGCATCCGGCGCACGACGGCGACCAACGTCGCATGGTCGGACCTGGACCACGGCGGGATCGACGCCGCGCACGTCGAGGACCTGGCGATCACCGGTGGGACGATCACCGGGACCCGTGCCGCGAAACCGCTCGTGCGCATCAACCGGGGCACCCGGGTCCGGATCGAAGCGACCGCGCTGCCCGACGCCGGCGCGGGGATCATCGCGAAACACTGCCGGGACGTGCTCGTCGGCGGTTGCGCGGTGCTGGCCGAACGCGACGCGGTCCACGTCGCCGATTCCACCGCCGTGCGTGTGAGCGGCAATCGGCTGCGCGGCGAACGCGCGGTGCACCTGGTGCGATGCCGGGACGGCGACGTGTCCGCCAACGGCGTGGAACGGGCCCGCACCGCGTTCACGCTGCGCGACTGCGACGGCATCACGATCGGGTTCAACCACGTCGCCGAAGCCGACGTCGAGGTGGACCGCACCCCGGCCTGAACGGCGTGGCGCGCCCGGGTGTCTACACTCTGGCCCGCGCCCGGCATCGACCGGGCACACACGATGACGATTCGCGACAAGGGGAACGCATGAACGGTTGGAACTTCGCTGACGTGTGGGAGATCGTCGCATCCCGCATCCCCGACGAGACCGCGCAGATCCAGGGCGATCGGCGCTGCACCTGGGCCGAGTTCGACCGCCGGGCTGACGGGGTGGCCCGGTTCCTGCTGGACGCCGGTGTCGCCGAACAGGACAAGGTCGCCCAGTACCTCTACAACTGCCCGGAGTACCTCGAGTCGGTGTTCGCGTCGTTCAAGGCCGGGCTCGTGCCGATCAACACCAACTACCGCTACACCGATTCCGAGCTGGTGTACCTGTGGGACAACGCGGACGCCGTCGCCGTCGTGTTCCACGGCGTGTTCACCGACACGATCGAACGCATCCGTGACCAGCTGCCGAAGATCACGTCGTGGCTGTGGGTCGACGACGGTTCCGGCGCGTGCCCGGCGTGGGCGACCCCCTACGAGGACGCCGCGGCGACCGACCCGGGCGAACGCCCGGTGCAGGGACCCTGGGGTCGTTCCGGTGATCACCTGTTGATGACCTACACCGGCGGCACCACCGGCATGCCCAAGGGGGTCATGTGGCGCCAGGACGACCTGTTCAGGAACCTGGTCGGCCAGTTCGTCCCCGACGCCCGCGAACGTGTCGATGCGGCGTTGGTCGAGGGGCTCGTGGGAGGTCCCGGCCCGATCGGGTTGCCGGCGTGTCCGCTCATGCACGGGACCGGCCAGTACACCCAGTTGATCGTGCTCAGCCTGGGCGGCTCGGTCGTGACGCTGGAGGGTCGCAAGCTCGACGTCATCGAGCTGCTCGACACGATCGTCCGCGAGAAGGTCCAGCAGATCGCCCTGGTCGGTGACACGTTCTCCAAGCCGATCCTGGCCGCCCTGGACGCCGAACCGGACCGGTGGGACCTGTCGAACCTGTTCCTGATCGCCTCGTCGGGGGTGATGTGGTCCCAGGAATCCAAGCAGCGTCTGTTGGCCTACCAGCCGGGCCTGATCCTGGTGGACGCGTTCAGTTCCTCCGAGGCGCTCGGCATGGGTCAGTCGACCTCCACCGCCGGGGACACCTCGAACACCGCCAAGTTCGTCCTGGGCGAGAACGCCCGGGTGCTGAACGACGCGAACCGGGACGTCGAACCCGGATCGGGTGAGACCGGGCGGGTGGCGCTGCGCGGCAACGTGCCGGTCGGCTACTACAAGGACCCCGAGAAGACGGCCCGGACCTTCACCGAGATCGACGGCGAGCGGTACGTGATCCCCGGCGACTACGCGATGGTCGAGGCCGACGGCACCCTGACCCTGCTGGGGCGCGGGTCGGTGGTGATCAACACCGGCGGGGAGAAGGTCTTCCCCGAGGAGGTCGAGGAGGCGCTCAAGACCCACGACAGCGTCGCCGACGCCGTGGCCGTGGGCGTCCCCGACGACCGGTTCGGTGAGGTCGTCATCGGTGTGGTCGAACCCGCCGATGCGGCGGCCGGTCTGGACGAGGCCGTGCTGATCGCGTACGTGAAGGAACAGCTGGCGGCCTACAAGGCCCCCAAGCGGATCCTGCCCATCGACACCATCGGTCGGGCCCCGAACGCGAAGGTCGAATACAAGCGACTCAAGGCGTTCGCCCGCGACACCCTCGGCGTCTGAAACCCCGCCCCACCCCACCCGGTCGCCGGCCCGCCCATCCCTGAAATTCGTACGAAAATGGTCCCTGTGGGACCGATCCGGTACGAATTTCGGGAGTAGTGGCCGGGGGCTCAGCGGACCAGCAGGATGACCACGAACGCGGACGCGTTGGTGGCCGCGTGGGCGACCACACCGGTGCCCAGGCTGCGGCGGCGCAACGCGACGAAACCGAAGACGATCCCGAACACACTGTTGGCGGTGATCAGCACCAGGTTGTACCAGCCCAGGTCGGGTGCGTAGTGGTAGCACCCGAAGATGATCCCCTGCACCACCGCGGCGACCGGCGCGCCCACCCGGGCGAGCAGACCTCGCAGCAGCACCCCGCGGAACAGCAGTTCCTCGACGACCGGAGCGACGATCACACCGACGACGATCAGCGTGATCAACAGCTCGGTCGGCTGTCGGGTCATCGTGTCCGAGTACTCCTGCGTGCTCCGGCGC
>CAZVFF010000272.1:0-3498 GCA_964626395.1 uncultured Iamiaceae bacterium
GTGCGCCATCTGGGTTTCGGCGACCTTGCGGGTGTCGGGCCAGGTCGAGTCCGAGTGCGGGTAGTCCGACTCGTAGCAGACCTTGTCCTCCCCGATGACGTCGAGCATCTGCAGCCCGTGGGGATCGTCGAAGAACACCGGGTAGATGTGCTTGCGGAACAGGGGGCTGGGCGGTTCGAGCACCTTGTCCTCGACGCCACCCCAGCCCCGGTTCTCCTCCCACACCTTGTCGGCCCGGTCCATGACGTACGGGATCCAGCCGATCCGGCCTTCGGCGTAGGAGACCTCCAAGCCGGGGAAGCGGACGAAAACGCCCGACATGATCCAGTCGATAATCGAAAGGGCCGAGTTCACGAACGTCATGGTCGAGCCGACCATCGCCGGCGCGTCGGCAGAGGTGGACGGCATCTTCGACGACGAACCGATGTGCATGTGGATCGCGAAGTTCGCGTCCTGACACGCGGCGAAGAACGGATCCCAGTGGTCGGTGTGGATACTCGGCAGACCCAGGTACGGCGGGATCTCGCTGAAGCACACGTTGCGGGCACCCTTGGCGGCGGTGCGCTGGATCTCCGCGGCGGCGAGCTGGGGATCCCACAGCGGGATGATCACCAACGGCACGAGCCGATCCGGCGCGGCGCCGCACCACTCGTCGATCAGCCAGTCGTTGTAGGCCTGCACACAAAGGAGCCCGAGTTCGTGGTCGGAGGCCTCCATGAAGGTCTGGCCGCAGAACCGGGGGAAGGTCGGGTACAGCGCCTGCACCTCGGTCCAGTTGGCGTCCATGTCCTCGAGGCGTTCGGCGACGCTGTGGGAACCGGGCCGCATCTCCTCGTAGGTGACCCCGCGCATCGTCACGTCGTCGCGGTCGACTCCGACCGCGGAGTCCACACGCACCAGGGGACGGACCAGGTCCTCGTAGAGCCACCAGTCGGCGATGGGACCGTCGTCGCCTTCGTCCCCGATGATCGCGGTGAACTTGCCCCCGACGAAGGAGATCTCCTTCGCGGGACGGCGAACGACCCGTGGGCCGACGTCCGCGTACTTGGCGGGCAGGCGGTCCATCCAGACATTTGGTGGTTCGACGACGTGGTCGTCGACCGAGATGATCTTGGGGAAATCCGTCATGGGATGCACCCTACCCGGTGATCTGACGCCGCGTCAGGTCAAAACTGGAACTTGTTCCATTTTTTTCGCCGATGGTTCCGGGCGGGTCGCGACGCCCGGATCACTGCCCCGGTGGGCGGGGGGGCGCATAGCCGGTGGGGCCGGCGGGTGGGGCGGAGCCGCCCGGTGGCGGCACCTGCCCGGCAGCACCGGTGGGTGGCGCGTAGCCGACCCCGCCGGGCGGTGGGGCGTACGCGCCGGGCCCGGGCGCGACCGGGGCGGCTCCGGCCGGTCCACCGGCCACGGGTGCAGCGTCCGCGCCGGAGGGCGTGGCGCTCTTGGGGGCGGTCATGCCCAGGGCTCCCAGGATCAACACCGCACCACCGGCCAGGATCAGGATGAGTCCCAGATCGGGAGCGGAGATCTCGACGCCGGACACGCCCAGATCACTCAGCGCGTCGGGAAGGCGCTGGAGGATGTCGTAGGTGTCGTACCCGGCGATCGCGAGCACCGCGATGCCGAGTGCGACGGTGACCAGACGCAGCACGGCACGCCCGGTCCCGACGAGCACCAGCACCGCCGCGACGACACCGACTCCACCGAGGGCGACGATGATCTTGGCGTCGTCGGACAGGGTCCAGCCGCTCAAGCTGACGGCGTCACCCACGTCCGGTGTCAGGGTCATCCAGTCGAGGAAAGCGCCCACGATCGCCACGGCACCACCGATCAGGGCGATGAACGCCCCGAAACGTCCGCCTCCGGAGGGCTTGGCGCCCGGGACCGGGGCGACCGCCGGGGCCGGGGCGGGAGCCGGGGCCGGGGCCGGGGCCGGCATCGCAGCGGTCGGCAGGTCGGTCATCGTCGGCGCCGGCGGCTCGGGAAACGGGCTCGCCGGGGGTGCCCCCGCGGGTGGCGGGGCCGCGAATGCCGTCGTCGCGTCGAACGGGGCGGGCGCGTCGGCCGGCGGCGGTGGCGGGGTGTCGGCCACCGGGGTGGTCGGTGCGTCGGCCACCGGGGTGGTCGGTGCGTCGGGTGTGACCGGCATGGTCGCAGCCGGCATCGCCGGTTCGGGGGCCGGTGGCGCAGCCGCCTCGATCAGATCGCGGCTGCCGCACTGGGTGCAGAACTGCGCCGCCGCGGGCACGGTCGCTCCACAGCTGGAACATGTCTTGTCGGCCACGGGGTCGCTCCTGGGTCGTCGGCGGCTCGCGCCACCCATCGTTGCAGATCCGCGTGCCGCGCGAAGACGATCAGTCGGCTCGGGGCCCCGGGACGTGACGGAACGAGAACGGTTCGGACTGGCGGCCGGGGACCACGAACCAGGCCTGCCCGGTGTCCTCACCGTGGACGATGCCCAGGAACGCCCGGACGACGTCGTCGACGTCGAGGATCGGAAAACCGGTGTCGACCAGATGGTCGCGGATGTCGGCGATGATGTCGGTTTCGGCGAACGACGGACACAACGCGTTGATCCGTACCCCCGACGCCGCGTGCAGGGCACCCAGCGACCGGACCAGCGACACCACCGCGGACTTGTTCGCACCGTAGATCGGGTCGAAGGGGACCGGGGTGAGTGCCGCCATCGACGCGGTGACCACGATCTGGCCACTGCCGGCCGCGAGCAGGTGCCCCAGCACGGCCTGCACACCGTGCACGACCCCGTCGAGGTTGACCGCCATCGCGCGCCGGTAGGCATCGAGGTCGAAGTCGTCGCCGAACCACGTCCCCGTGGAGACCCCGGCGTTCAGATGGACCAGATCGATCCTGCCGTGTTCGTCCAGTGCACGCTCGACCAGGCGGGTGTTCGCGTCGGGGTCGGTGACGTCGGTGTGCACGAAGATCCCACCCAGGGCGGCGGCGAGCTCGGTGCCGGCTTCGTCGTCGATGTCCGCGAGCACCACGTGCAGCCCGTCGGCCGACAGCCGTCGGGCGATCGCGGCGCCGATGCCGTTGGCGGCACCGGTGATGACCGCGACGTCGCCGGCGGATACGGCTGCGGTCATCTCGGGGTTCCCTTCGATCGACGGGCCACGGCCCGCCGATCGGGCCGTGGGGACACGTTCTGGAGGCGGCGACCGGAATCGAACCGGTGTACAGGGCTTTGCAGGCCCTTGCCTAAGCCACTCGGCCACGCCGCCGGGCGAGCCACCACACTACCGACCGGCGCGGTCGGTCACGGCACCGGGGTCACGATCCGGGCCGGCCGATGCCGGTCACGCCACGACCTCGAGCCGTCGGTGTCGGGCGTGGACCACCCCGAGGAACCGCTCGACCGCGTCGACGGCGTACAGCGAGCGGGGTGATGCGAACACGTCGAAAGCGTGCTGGGCGCCGGGCAGCTCGGCGTACACGACCGGTTCGTCCGACGCCTCGCGCAACATCGTCACGAAC
>CAZVFF010000273.1:0-1439 GCA_964626395.1 uncultured Iamiaceae bacterium
TGCGTGCCTTCTTGTTGCGGTCCCGTTCGTTCTTGGCGAACGTGCTGCGCGAGTTTCCCATGTCGACCTCCTGAGAAGCGGGTCGGGCGGCCACGCGCACGCACCTGTTCCGCGTGCTGCGGTCACACCCGACGAACACGGATCGGCGGCGGGTCGCGACTCGGGTCCGCGCCTGATCCTTGACCGTGCCACCCTATCGGGTCGGACCGGTCGATTCAGGTCGGGACCCCGGGACGTGCGACCGAAATCACGTCAAATGGACGCGAACGGCATCACGAACCCGGTTGTACCGTCACACTCCGCCAGCCGCGCTCGCGCACGTCGACCGCGAGTGTCCAGATGCCGGTGGCCGCATCGAAGTGCACGGGTCCGTCGGCACAGGTGGGTGCCGTCGCCGCCCAACCGGTCACCGTCACGGTCTCACCGGGCCCTTTCACCACCAGGCGGATCCCGGCGTCGGCGGCGTCGACGACGAGCCGTGCGTCGCCGGCCGGGACGAAGCGGGACACGTCACCGATCACGGCGATGTCACCGTCGAGGATCGGCGCGAGCACCCAATGGGCCCAATCCTCGCGTTCCAACGACACGTCCCAGGCCGTGGTGGCGTCGAGCCGGGTGGCGATACCGGACCGCCAGTCCCAGCGGACCACGTCACCCGACGGGGCCGATTCGCCCAATGTGGTCGCGTCGACCGATCCGGCGATCGGATCATCGGTGGGGGTGGCGTGGAACGCGCTGACGTAGCCCCAACGTCCGGCCGGGTGGTCCGAGAAGCACTCGGTGACCAGCAGGTGCGGGTTGAACGCGGTGTTCGCGGCGATCGACGGGGCCGTCGCGGCCACCGGCACGTCGGGTTTGACGAGGATCCCGTCGGCCCGGCACGTCGCCAGCGCCAGGTCGGTGTCACAGCGTCCAACCCGGTCACCCAGGCCGACCGGGCCGGTCGACAACGCGGACAGCAACGCTTCGGGCGCGCCGGTGGAGCCGGCGACCTCGGGGTCGGTGCGGAACACGTCCTTGTACGGCATGAGCCCCAGGGCGCGGGCCAGGGTGTTCGTGGTGGCGAACCACGCCCACAGCTGGCCGGGTGTGGCGATGTAGCCGTGGTCGCCGCAGGTACGCACCGAGGTGACCCGGTCCAGGGTGACCGTCTGTGCGAAGTCCGCCGGTGTGGCCATGCACCACTGCAGGGTGATCCCGCGTTCCCGCGCTGCGGCGTCGATGCCCTCCTGCCAGGCGCGTGCCCGACCCGGCGTGCTGCGCAGGGCGCGCACCGCGTGGAACACCTCGACCATCCAGTCGTGTTCGAAGGTCTCCACACCCCAGGCGACACACTGGTCCAGCCACCGTTCGTACCCCTCGGGTGTGGAGGGCACCGCGACGGCGCCGTCGGTCCACACCGGGACCTCGGCCGCGATTCGCGCGTCGGCGGACAGGTG
>CAZVFF010000273.1:1539-3487 GCA_964626395.1 uncultured Iamiaceae bacterium
CGGTACCAGTAGGCGGCACCGTTGTCGGTCCAGTACGACGGTCGTCTCGCCAATGCATCGGCCCAACGGCCGGGGCGTACCGTGCCGGCGGCCTCGGTCACCAGACGACCCCACGCCTCGATGCCGTCGCGGATCGTCGGCCCGGCGAACACGCCCAGGCGGGTCGTGAACCCGGCGGGTACGTCGTCGAGGTCGCCGTGCCAGCCGCACCGCAGGGTGCCGCCGTTCAACCCGATGATCTGTTCGTGGAAGTTGTCAAGCGGTGCGATCACCAACGCGCCGCCGGTGTCGGTGTGCAGGCACAACGGCCAGCCGGTCGGTGGACGGTGGGGGAGCAGGAAGAAACCGTCCAGTTCCGCGCCCGCGGTGGCGGGCAGACCGAACTCGCAGTGCTGGAACACCACGCCGGTGAACCCGTCGGGGAGATCGGTGGTGCCCCGGTCGGCGGGGTCGAAGGTGGGCCAGGCCACCGACGGCTGGTCGAACGTGCCGGTCGCCAGACCCGACAGGTCGCCGGTGGCGGTCGTCTCGAACACGACCAGTGCCCGGTCGGTGTAGGCGCGCACCGTCCGGCGGACCCCGCCGTCGGCGATGACCGCCAGCTCGGCGTCGCCGAGTTCGTCGCGCACCGTCTCGGTCGTGGCCGGCGGTGCGATCACCGGCACGCCGGGGTCACCGCGGCCCAACCAGTCGCCGCCGTCGATCCCGACCCGGACCGAACCGTCCGTGTCGATCCTGACGGTCAGTCCCCCGGGCGATTCGAGCATCATGTCCCGAGACGGTAGAGCACTTCACCGGCGTCGGGTACCACCAACCAGTCCGGGTCGGCCCGGGCTGCGTCGACGTCGATGGTGGCCGGGTCCGCCCAGTCCAGGTTCACCGCCCGGGTGCGGGCCTCGGACACGGCCGAGGCGAGGGTCACCGTCACCCGGGGGACTTCACCGTGCACCGGATCCCACGAGCCGGCGCCCCGCAGGTGGGTCGAGTGTGCCAACTCGCCCCACGGCCGGTCGGCGAAACGGTCCCACTGGGCGGTGAACCAGTCACGGACGTGGTAGCCGATCTCCTCGACCCCCGGATGCATCGGGGTGATGTCGTCCAGGTGCGGCGCGTACAGCACGACCCGGCCGCCGTCGGCCACGACCGGTTCGACCTTGTAGAAACCCTTCGCGGCGGTCCACAGGTCGTCGTAGCGCTCCGGGATGATCGACAACACGTTCGTGACGGGGGTGTCCACATACCGGATGTGGGTCCGGGCCGTGACGGCTGCGGCATCGGCCCAGGCTCGGCGGGGTTCACCCCAGGTGGCCGCCTGCAGTGTCTCGCCGGGGCCGGTGACCACACACAGCGCCCGGGTCCTCGTGGGCACCAGGGTCGCGGCCTCGTCGATCATCGCCCGCACCGGGGTCACCCCGGGCGTCCCGATGATCTCCGCGGAGCCGATCAACGCGCCCAGCCAGTGGGTCGCGTCGATCATCTCGGGGCCCGACAGACCGGGGAACAGGTACTTGTTGCCCCCGGAGAACCCGACGACCTCGTGGGGCAGGACCGGGCCGGCGATGATCACCAGGTCGGCGTCGATCACCGCCCGGTTGACGCGGACCGGCACGTCGACCTCGAGGCGACCCCCCGACAGCTCGGCGACCCGTTCCGCGGCGATGGACCCCAACTCGACGAAGGTGTCCGGGTCGTCCCAGGCGTGGTTCACCACGTCCAGCCCGGGGTGACGACGGTCGATCCGACCGGGTTGCGCGCCCACGAGTGCCGCCAGCGCCGTGTCGTCCATCGGGGCGTGGGTGCCGAGCGCGACGAGCGCGTGGACCCGGGCCGGTGCCGTGCCGAGCCCGGCGCGCACCGCGTCGAGCAGACGGGGGACCGGGCAGTGGCGGGTGCCGTCGGGGATCACGATGCACACGGTCGCCCCGTCGAGGTGTTCGGAGGCCAGACC
>CAZVFF010000274.1:0-3467 GCA_964626395.1 uncultured Iamiaceae bacterium
CACCGTCTCGACCAGCTCGTCGTTATCGATGGGCTTCAGCAGGTACGCGCAGGCGCCGCCCTCCAGGCTCCCCTTCACGTAGTCGAACTCCTTGTAGCCGCTGAGCATCACCACGGCACAGTCGAGGTGCAGCTCGTGCACCCCGCGCTGCGCGACCGGACGGCGCGCGTCGAGGGCACCGAGCGCACCTGAGGTGGACCCCACCGTGACGCGAGCGGCCGCTCGGGTGCTGTTGTTCACCGGCAAGGGCGGGGTCGGCAAGACCAGCATCGCGGCGGCGACCGCGTTGCGCTGCGCCGATGCCGGGCTGCGCACGATCGTGTTGTCCACCGACCCGGCGCATTCGCTCGCCGACGCGTTCGACGCCGAACTCGGGCCGTTGATCGCTCCCGTGGGCGACGAGGAGAACCTGTGGGGTCAGCAGCTGGACGCGCAGGAACGCATGGAGGAGTCCTGGGCGGACATCCGTGACTACCTGCTCGAGGTGTTCGACTGGGCCGGCCTGGAGGGGATCCGGGCCGAGGAGTTGTCGATGCTGCCGGGCATGGAGGAGGTGTTCGCGCTCAGCGACATCAACGCGTACGTGTCCTCGGGTGAATGGGACGTGGTCGTCGTCGACGCCGCTCCCACCGCCGAGACGATCCGTCTGCTGTCGTTGCCCGAGATCCTGTCCTGGTACATGGACCGGGTGTTCCCGGTCGGTCGGCGGGTCAACAAGCTCGTCGGGCCGGTGCTGGCGAAGGTGTCGCGGCTGCCGGTCG
The DNA here is from genome assembly GCA_964626395.1 of uncultured Iamiaceae bacterium. GTDB lineage: Bacteria > Actinomycetota > Acidimicrobiia > Acidimicrobiales > Iamiaceae > JAFDWI01. The sequence continues at coordinate 762 of CAZVFF010000274.1, forward strand.
CCGACGACGCCGTGTTCGGCGCGGGCCAGCGTTTCTACGAGCGCCTCGAAGGTGTGCAGGAGGTCCTGTCCGACCCGGAGGTCACCAGCATCCGGTTGGTGGTGAACCCCGAGAAGATGGTGATCGCCGAAGCGCGCCGCACCTACACGTACCTGTCGTTGTTCGGCTACCGCGTCGACGCGGTCGTCGTGAACCGGCTCCTGCCCGACGCCGTGACCGACCCGTGGTTCGCCCGGTGGAAGACCCTGCAGGCCGAACATCTCGCCGAGATCGAGGCCGGGTTCGACCCGTTGCCGATCCTGCGGGCCCACCTGGGCGAGCACGAGATGGTGGGTCCGGACCGGCTCCGCCAGCTGGCCGACGAGGTCTACGCGGAGCACCGGGCCGAGGAGTTGCTGCACCGTGGGGAACCGTTGCGGATCCGGATCGACGACGATGGCACCGCGGAACTGGAACTGCCGCTGCCTTTCGCGACCGGTGACGATCTGGAGCTGTCGCGGGCCGGTGACGAACTGTTGATCCGGGTCGATGCGTACCGGCGCGTGGTGACCCTGCCCGCCGCGTTGGGTCGCCGTCGGGTCACGTCCGCGAAGTTGACCGACGGCGTGCTGCACGTCGGATTCTCGGCGCGTCGCGACGACGAACGCGCCGACACGACCCGCCGAGCTGGAAGGAAGGTCGCAGGATGACCACCGACGAACCGGTCCCCGCCACGGGGACATCCGGCGCACCCGCAGCGAAGAAGTCAGCGGCGGAGAAGACGTCCGGTACGGAGAAGTCCACCCCGAAGAAGTCGACCGCGAAGAAGTCGACCGCGGCGAAACCCGCGGGCGAGGAATCCACCGCCGCGTCGCGTGCCGCCGGGAATGACGGGGAAGCGGTCGACGTCGAGTTCACCGACGACCACGACCTGTGGGACGACGACTGGAGCGATCTGGGTTCCAGCTGGAACGAACCCGTGGGCGAACGGACCGGCGCCCGGGGCGGCGGTCCCGACGGTGTGGAACTGTTCCAGAACGCGATGCTGGAACTCATCGCCGCGGCACGCACCGCACTGGACACCGCCGAGGAACTCGTCGCCGACCCCAACGCGATCGGCACCGCGATCGAATCGCTGCGCGGGCTGGCCGTCGAGGCGTTCCGGGGTGGGATGCACAGCGCCCGTTCCGCGGTGCGTTCCGACGACCCCGACGACGACTTCCAGACGATCCGGGTCGACGATGACTGAGCCCGACCTGGTGTGCGGCCTCGATCTGGGTGGCACCAAACTGCTGGGGGTCGTACTGGACGCCGCGGCGCCGGTCTCCGCCGACGACGAACACTTCGGGGTCCTGTTCTCCGAGAGGATCCCGACCCCCCACGAAGGGGTCGGAGCGCTAGCGGACGCCATGACCGACCTCGTGGGACGCCTCGGGCAACGGGCCCGCGCCGACCACGGAGCCGAACTCACCGCGGTGGGGTTGGGCGCCCCCGGCCTGGTCGACCGTGACGGGGTCATGCACACCGGACCCAACCTGCCCGGCATCGTCGACTTCCCGTTCGCGACCCGTCTGGCCGAGGCCACGGGCCTGCCCGCCGTGGTCGACAACGACGCGACGTGCGCGGCCTGGGGGGAACACGAACGTGGACGCTGGGGCGGTTCGGACCACACCCTGTTCCTGACGCTCGGAACCGGGATCGGCGCGGGCATCACCGTCAAGGGTGAGCTGCTGCGTGGCACCAACGGGTTCGGCGGCGAAGCCGGCCACATGATCGTCGACCCCGTCGGGCCGCCGTGCCCGTGCGGGCGTCAGGGCTGCTGGGAACGTTACGGCTCGGGTACGGGGCTGGGCCGGTTGGCCCGCGACGCCGCCGAAGCGGGGCGCGCCCCACGGGTGGTCGAGTTGGCGGGCGGCGACCCCGAGAACGTCCGTGGCGAGCACGTGACCGGTGCAGCGGCCGAAGGCGCGCCTGGCGCGCTCGAGATCATGGACCAGTTCGGCTGGTGGGTGGCGCTCGGCATCGCGAACCTGGTGTCGGTGCTCGATTCGGAGGTCGTGATCATCGGCGGTGGCCTGGTCGAATCCGGTGACGTCGTCATGGACCCGATCCGGCGGGCGTTCCCCGACCTGATGTTCGGACACGACCAACGTCCGTCGGTGCACATCGAACGTGCCTCGATGGGTCAGACCGCCGGCGCCATCGGCGCGGCACTGCTCGCCGCCCAACGCACCGCCTGACACGCCATCCGCCACAGCCGGGACGTCGCCGGTCCGGTGCCGTCCACCGTCGGCGCCGCAGCCGTCGGTACCATGACGCGCATGGAGTTCCGTCGCATCACCAACCTGCCGCCGTACGTGTTCACGATCATCGACGGCCTCAAGATCGACGCCCGGCACGCCGGCGAGGACGTGATCGACCTGGGGTTCGGTAACCCGGACCTGCCCTCGCCGCAGGTCGCCGTCGACAAACTGTGCGAAGCCGCCCACAACCCGCGGAACCACCGGTACTCGTCGTCGCGGGGCATCCCGAAACTGCGTGAGGCGGTCGCCGCGTTGTACAAGCGCCGTTTCGACGTGGATCTGGACCCCGACACCCAGGTGATGTCGACGATCGGCGCGAAGGAGGGCTTCTCGCACCTGATGTGGGTGCTGTTGGGCCAGGGTGACGCCGCCCTGGTGCCGTCGCCGTCGTACCCGATCCACATCTGGGGGCCGTTGTTCGCCG
>CAZVFF010000275.1:0-3444 GCA_964626395.1 uncultured Iamiaceae bacterium
GTCGTCGGCGACGGCAAATTGATGACCATCACCACGTTCAACAACCTATTCTTCGGGGTGTTGATCGTCCTGGCGTTCCTGTTCCAACCCGAAGGCATCGCCGCCGAGTGGCGACGAGTCAAGAACCGTGCGGTCGCCTGGCCGTTCCTGTCGTAATTCATCCCATCCCCAACAACAAGGAGCAGCATCGATGTCCGTATCGAAATCCCCCGGGGGTTCGTTCACGCGGCGTTTCGCCGCGGTCGGGCTCGCCCTCGGTCTGGTCCTGGCGGTCGGTGCCTGTGGCCGGAGTAGTGGTGACGCATCGTCCGACAACGGTAAGAGCGACGGCGGGTCGACCGAAAAGCCCGCCGAGATGCAGGGCGGCCCGGGCATCGACCTGGCGAACAAGAAGATCACCCTGGGAGCGCTCACCCCGACGAGCACCACGGCGAAACTGATAGGTGACCCGTTGACCGCCGGGAACGAGGTGTTCTTCAAGGAGCTGAACGACGCCGGTGGTATCGACGGTTGGACCGTCGAGATCGAGGTTCGCGACAACAAGTACGGCGGCGGTGACAACACCGCGACCGCGACCGCCTACGGCCAGATGAAGGACGACGTCGCCGCCCTGGTCCAGGTACTGGGTACCGACCCGCTGAACTCGATCATCCCGGACCTGGAGGACGACAGCATGATCGCGTCGCCCGCCACGCTGGACGCCGAATGGTACGAGGAGCCCAACCTGCTCGCGATCATGGCGCCCTACCAGGTCGAGATGGCCAACGCCTTCTGGTACTACCTGGAGAAGATGGACGGCAAGGACAAGACCTACTGCACGATGACCGCCGACGACGGCTACGGCAACGCCGGGCTGAACGGCACGAAGTTCGCGGCCGACAAGCTCGGCGTGGAGGTCACCGAGGAGCAGAAGTTCACCAGCGCCGCGTCGGGTGGTTCCTACGACGCCCAGGTGCAGACCCTGCAGCAGAAGGACTGCGAGGTCGTGTTCCTGACAGCGTTGCCGACCGACACGATCGGGATCTTCAACGCGGCCCAGTCCAAGGACTACGCGCCCCAGTGGATCGGCACCGCCCCGACCTGGATCAACCTGCTGGCCGACGATTACGCCAAGGACAACTACCTGGTGGTGGCCGAGGGTCTGGAATGGGGTGACGATTCGGTCTCGGGCATGGCCGACCTGCTCGCCGCCGTCGAGAAGTACGCGCCGGACACCGAACCGGACTTCTACTTCGCCTTCGGTTACATGCAGGCCAAGGCGATGTCCCAGGTGCTGGCCAAGGCCATCGAGGGCAACGACCTGTCCCGTGAGGGCATCCTCGACGCGATGAACAACGTCGGTACGCTCACCTTCGACGGCCTCGTGGCCGATGAGCCCTACGGTGAGGTCGACCAGCGTGAACCTCAGCGTGAATCGACCATGTTCAAGGTCACGCCCGACACCAAGGCCACCAATGGTGCGCTGACCCCGGTCGCCGACGACGCGGTGAACTTCACCAGCGACATCGCGAAGGAAGTCCCGCTGCACGACGACTGAGCGGTCGCGCAGACCGTCGGTTTCCCGAACTCCGGGGGGTTCCGTACGCGCTTCGTACGGTCCCTCCCGGAGTCCGGTCGTTTTCCGAGGCGGTGGTTCGCCGGGGGGTCCGAGCGCTGGGGTCAGCGACTCGCGTACACGGCGTCGATCAGCGCACGGTTGCAACTGGACTGCCAACGGGGGATGACCCGGTTCATCACGTAACCGAACGCGACACCGCCTGCACGGTCGCAGAACCCGACCGAACCGCCCGTGCCGAAATGGCCGAATGCACCCGGGTTCGGGCCGAAGGGGCGTCGTTCGGTGGTCGGGGTGAAACCGAGTCCGAAGGTGACGGTCTCGCCCAGCACCGGGCACGGGCCCGTGGACGCGGGGTGTGTCGCTTCTTCGAGCAGGTCGTCGGACAGCAGCCGTCCCGGTTGCCTTAGGGCCTCGTAGATCCGGGCGATGCCGGTGGCCGACCCGTGCCCCGAGGTCGAGCCGATCTGGCTGGAACGCCAGGCGGGGGTGTTGACCACCCCGATCGACGCGTACCCCGGCGGGTTGAAGTAGCTGTTCGCCACCATCGCCGCGTCGCCGGTGAGGTTCCCGAGGTCCTCGTGGGTCATCTCGGGGATCGTCATCGACGGTTGCCAGGTCACCTCGGCGCAACGGTGATGCTGGTCCGCGGGAACACCGAAGTGGACGTCCGCGTCGAGTGGTCCGGCGATGTCCTCCAGCGCCTCGTGGGGCATCGAGCCGCTCGTGCGGTGGATCAGCTCGCCGATCAGGTGCCCGTAGGTGTTGGTGTGGAACACGTGCCGTGATCCGGGCTCGAACCACGCCTCGGTCGCAGCGAGTGCCGAGGTCATCCGTTCCCAGTCGTACAGGTCCTCGTTCGTGAGCGGCTCGTGGATCGCGGGGATGCCCGCTTGGTGACACAGGGCCTGACGGATGGTTGTGTGTTCCTTGCCGTTGCACGCGAACTCGGGCCACACGGTGCCGATCTCGTCGTCCAGTCCGACCACTCCGGCGTCGACCTGCCGCAGCAACAGCAATCCGAGCAGCGCCTTGCCGACCGAGTAGAAGTCGCAGATCGTGTCCGCTCGCCACGGGGTGGTGCGGGCCTCGTCGGCCCAGCCTCCCACCAGGTCGACGACCACCTCTCCGTCGTGGACGACATGGACCGCGGCGCCGATCTCACCACGGGACACGAAGTTCTCGCCGAACGCCTCGGCGACGGGTTCATAGCCGGGAGCGACGGTGCCGCTGATCGGGGTGTCCATCGGCGGCAACCGTAGCGACCGCAACCACCGGTGAGCGAGGTTCCGTCTCGCGGCGAGGTCCTCTGACGATCCCGCGGCTGTTGCAGGACGATACGGTGAGGTCGTCAGATCACACACGCGCTCGGGGAAAGAAGGACGCGATGACGATGACCGCACCGGGAACGACGGCGCACGGTACGAAGGGGACGGCCCCGGACACCGATCCGGTACCGGATCGCAGTCGGCGGTACGCAACCGACCGGTACCGCTCGGCTGTGGGACTGAACTGGTACGACGCCGATCCGACTTTGCAGTTCCTGGCCCGCATGTACTTCGACGACGATGCGCTCGCGTGGGCGACCCCCCACCTGGAACGTATCGGCGCGCTGATGGGTGGGCCCGTCGCCGAATGGGCGGTCGAGATCGACCGGAACCCGCCGTACCTGGAACGGTACGACCGGTGGGGCAACGAGGTCGGTCACGTGGTCCTGCCCCCGGCGTTCCAGGCCTCCCGTGCCGCGGTCGAAGCCGACAACTTCTCCTCCGATGCGTTCCGCAGCAGGGCCGCAGAGGCCGGCGTGGACCCGAACGTGATGACCGCCGCGTGGGGCTACCTGCTGAGTCAGGCCGACGTCGGCATCTACTGTTCGGTGGGGACCGGGC
>CAZVFF010000276.1:0-3409 GCA_964626395.1 uncultured Iamiaceae bacterium
GCGAACGAGATGGGTTCGGCCGACACCGCGGCGGTCGCCGCGGCCATCACCCGGCGCGACGCCACCGATTCGACCCGTACGGCCAGCCCCCTCGCGGTTGCCGGCGACGCCGTCGAGATCGACACGTCCGACCGCGGTGTCGCCGAGATCGTGTCCGGGATCCTCGGGCTGCTGTCGTGAGCGAACACGACCTGACCGTGGCGTCCGAACGGGTGCACATCGACGAGGACCCGGCCGCGCCCCCGACCCGGTTCCGTCGCGCCCTGTACCGGTTCGCCGCGGGGCTCGTGGTCCTGCTCGCCAAGGTCCTGTTCCGGCTCGAGGTGCGTGGGAAGGAACACGTCCCCCGGGACGAACCGTTCATCCTCGCCCCGGTCCACCGTTCGAACGTCGATTTCGGGCTCGTGGTGTCCTGTGTCGGCACACGAACCCCGCGACTGCGCTTCCTGGCCAAGGACACGATCTGGAAAGGCCCCCTGGGACGGTTGTGGACCGCGCTCGGGGCGATCCCGGTGCACCGGGGGACCCCCGACCGTGACGCGTTGCGAGCCTGCATCGCGGTGATCGGTGCGGGCGAGTCGTTGGTGATGTTCCCCGAAGGCACCCGCCAGAGTGGCCCCGAGGTGCGGGAACTGTTCGACGGACCGGCCTACGTCCAGGCGCGCACCGGTGCCCCGATCGTGCCGGTCGGTATCGGTGGATCCGAGGCGGCGATGCCCAAGGGTGCCAAGTTCATCCGACCGCGCAAGGTGATCCTCACCGTGGGGCCACCCCTGGCGGCTCCCGAGAAGAACGAGAACGGGCGTGTGCCCAGGCGGGCCGTGCGCGAACAGACCGAGCGCCTGCGCGGCACCGTGCAGGAACTGTTCGACGAGGCCCAGCGCGCGGTGGGCTGAGCCGGTTCAACCCGGCGCGAGGTCACCCAGGGCGTCGTGGTCGACCAACCACAGCACGTCGTCGCCCCGGATCCGTGCGCCGGGGAGGTCCTCACCGGCGTCGATCCTGGCGAGTGCCTCGGCCTTCTCGGAACCGGAGACGGTCACGATCACCCGCTTGGCCCGCGCGATCCCCGCGAAGGTCAGGGTCATGCGTTCGAACGGGTTCCGTCCCGAAGGATCGTGGTTCATCGCCACGAGCCGTCCCGGGTCGGCGTGCAGTGCCGGTGAATCGCAGAACAACGACGCGGTGTGCCCATCGGGACCGAGCCCGAGGTGGACGAGATCGATCCGGCCGAGCTCACCCAGACGCAACTGGTACGGATCGGCTCCCTCGGCGCACCGCATCAGGTAGGTGGCGTTCGCGGCGCCGACCCGGTCGAGCAACGACTCGCGGGCCAGCCGGTAGTTGGATTCGGGTCGGTCGTGGGGGACACAACGTTCGTCCCCCCAGTAGAAATCGACCTTCCACCAGTCGATGGCCGAACCGGCCCCGGCCAGCGACTCGTAGCACGCACGGGCGGTGGAACCCCCGGAGAGCGCGAACGAGAACACGTCGTCGTCGCGATGTTCGAATGCGCTGACGACCTCCGCGGCGAAGGCCGTCGGGACGTCGTCGACCGGACGGACCTCCCCGGGGATGCCCACGTTTCAGCCCGTCGCCTGCAACGACTCGGCTTTCGCGGTGAGTCCGCCGAGCAGCTCGTCCATCGCGGCGATGAACTTCTCGACCCCTTCACGTTCGAGCGTCGCGGCGACGTCCTCGAGGTCCACCCCCGATGCGGCGAGAGCGGCGACGTCGGCGTGTGCGGCCTCGACGTCGGTGTCCACGGTGCGGGCGATCGTCCCGTGGTCCTCGAACGCGTCGATGGTGGCGTTCGGGATCGTGTTGACGGTGTCCGGACCGATCAGCGAGTCGACGTAGACGGTGTCGGGGTAGGCGGGGTTCTTCGTCGAGGTCGACGCCCACAGTGGACGTTGGACGTGCGCACCGGCGGCGGCCAGCTTCTCCCAGCGTTCCCCGGCGAACCGCTTCCGGAACAGTTCGTAGGCGATCCGCGCATTCGCGATCGCGGCCTTGCCCTTCAATGCCAGCGCTTCGGGTGTCCCGATGGCATCCAGGCGTGCGTCGACCTCGGTGTCGACCCGGGACACGAAGAACGATGCGACGCTCCGGACGCCGGCGACGTCGCCACCGGCCGCGGCGAACGCCTCCAACCCGCTGATGTAGGCCTCGATGATCTCGTCGTAGCGCTCCACGCTGAAAAGCAGGGTCACGTTGATGTTCCGGCCGCGGGCGATCATGTCGTGGATCGCGCCGACCCCTTCGGCGGTGCCGGGGATCTTCACGTACAGGTTCTCGCGGTCGATCCGGTCGTGCAGGCCCTGCGCGGCCTCGACACTGCCGGCCCGGTCGTGCGCGATGTCGGCGGCGACCTCGACCGACACGAAACCGTCCTCGCCGTCGGTCGCCCGGAACGCGGGTTCCAGCACGTCGAGGGCCTCGCCGATGTCGGTGACGACCATCTCCCAGTACGCGTCGGGAACGGACACGCCACGGCCGATCAGTTCGGCGAACTGTTCGTCGTAGGCGTCGGTACCCTCCATCGCCTTCTGGAAGATCGACGGGTTCGACGTCACGCCCAAAATCCCGTCCGCGACCTGACGGGCCAGCGTGCCCGAACGGATGTCGTCGCGTCGCAGGTTGTCGAGCCAGGGGCTCTGGCGTTGTTCGGTGTGGAGTCGTTGCAGTCTGGTCATCATCGGTCCTCTCGATCGTCCGGTGTCATCAGGTCCAGGAGTTGGCGTGCCCGTTCGGCGACGTTGTCGACCGAGAAACCGAACTCGGTGAACAGCACACCGGCCGGCGCCGATGCGCCGAAGCGGTCGATCGAGACGACGTCGTCCGCCCAGCGATCCCAACCGAAGGCCACGCCGGCCTCGACGGCCAGGGTGGGCACGTACGCAGGCAGAACGGAATCCTGGTAGCCCGAATCCTGTTCGGCGAACAGCTCCCAGGACGGCATCGACACGACCCGGACGCGCACGCCCTCGTCGCGCAGGACCTCGGCGGCCCCGACGCACAGCGCCACCTCCGAGCCGGTCCCCACGAGCACCAGATCGGCTTCGTCCTCGGCGCCGGCGGTGTCGAGCAGGTAGGCGCCGTGGGCGACCCCGTCGTGGTTCTCGCGGGTGCCCTCGAGCACCGGGACACCCTGGCGGGTCAACACGAGCGCGGTCGGGCCGTCCGATGCGATCGCGACCCGCCAAGCGGCGGCGACCTCGTTGGCGTCCGCGGGGCGGATCAGGCGCAGCCCGGGCATCGCACGGAGCGATGCGAGTTGTTCGATGGGTTGGTGGGTGGGGCCGTCCTCACCCAGGCCGATCGAATCGTGGGTCCAGGAATACACGACCTTCGCGTCGCTCAGCGCCGCGAGACGGACCGCGGGGCGCATGTAGTCGCTGAACACGAA
>CAZVFF010000277.1:0-3406 GCA_964626395.1 uncultured Iamiaceae bacterium
CGGCCTGATCGATGGCGAACTCGTCCTGTGCGACGAGGTGCTCACCCCCGACTCGTCACGGTTCTGGGCCGCCGAGGACTGGGAGCCGGGTCGTACCCAGGCCAGCTTCGACAAACAGCCCCTGCGCGACCACCTCGACCGGCTCGACTGGGACAAGACCCCGCCCCCGCCCACGCTGCCGCCCGAGGTGGTCACCGCCACCCACGATCGGTACGTGGACGCCTACGAACGGGTGACCGGTGGTCGTTTCGCCGACTGGCCGGGCGTGACGGTGGGTTGAGTCGGATCCGGCCGGGGCGATGTTCGTCGCGGCCCGACCGAGGCCGACGGCTCGGCCCCGGTCACCAGCCGATCAACTCGAGCGGGTCCGTCGTGGCGACCCGTGCACGTTCGGCCGTGTAGGTCGCGACCACCTCGGCGACCTCGTCGTCGGACAGCGACGGGTGCAGCCGGGGGAGTTCGTCGATCACGCAGTCCAGCTGGGACAGGAACCGGTCGATCTCCACGCGTGCTTCGACCCGTGCGGTGTCGGCGATCGTCGCCGACAGCCGCTCCTGGAGAACCCGGTCGAGCAGCTCGGCTTCGGCTCTGGTCCGGTCCCCGGTGCCCAGGTTCGCGAACAACGGCATGAACAGGAATGCCGCTTCCCCGATCGCCGAGTGCAGCGAACGGCGCTGGCCGATCCGCAGCGAGTAGAGCCAGCCGGCGACCGTCACGGCCAGCAGGTACGGCGCCTCGCGACGGAGATCGTGCCAGCTGGCCCCCAGGAGCATCATCATGCCCTGTCCGGGGGAGGTGGCGGCGTTCTCCTCGACCCTCTCACCGGTGAGCGGATGCACCGTGCCGAGCGGGACGTTCCGGCCGACCGACACATCGATCGCCAGGGTCGACGCCAACAGCAACGCGGCGGTCACCCGGTCGGCGCGGCGTTCCATCGGGGGCGTGCGCAGCAGACGGGTGAGTGCGACCGTGTGCGCCACCAGTGCAAGGGCGGTCGCCGCGGGGCCCGGGCGTTCCGCGCCCGGCAGGGTTCGCGACAGGGTCAACACCGCCGAAGCCAGCACCGGCCACAACGTGGGTTCGAGCCGGATCGCCAGATCGGGAACCGGTTGGGCCGCTTCGACGCGGGCACCCCGGTACGACAAGACGAGCCGGTGCGGTTCGTCGGCGACCACGACGACCTCGTCGTCGTCGGGGGCGTCGTCGCCCAACGGGACGAGCCGCTCGTCGATCGCCGCCATGGCGTCCCGGATCATGCGCACCTGGGACCGCGGCACCCATCTGGTCACCGCCGAGGAGGGAACCAGTGAACGTTGATCCACGGTGGCCGACAACGTCAGACCGTCGGCTGCTGCGTCGGACACGGCGTCGATCGGTGCGTCGGCGATGTCGTCGAGCACCGCGCCGGCCGGAACCGAACCGGCACGCTCCAGGAAGGTCAACAACGCCTTCGGGTCGACCTCGGCCACGTTGTGCACGAGTGCGGACTGCACCCGGGACCGGATCCGTGCCTCCTCGATCAGATACCGGGTGCGTCGATCCCAGACTTCGGTCGTGTCCTGTTGGGCACGATCGCGCACCCGGGCCAGCGTCGAGCCCCCGAGCACGCTGATCACGGCCCACACGAACGGGGCGCTCCCCGTGCGCAGCCCCCGCCCCCGCCGCACCGCGGTCATGGCCGTGACCGTGGGCAGCGCGTCGACGAGGAGTTCCCCCACGAACCCGGCGAGGCGTCGGGCCGATTCTCCGAGGACGACGGACCGGGATTCGTCCCGGGTCGTGCGGAATCGGAGCGGTTGCCACGGTGACGGCGGCGTCACCACCGGTACGGCGGTGGTTCCCGCCCGGAGGCGGAACGCGGATTCCATGAGGTTCGGGGCGAGTGTGGCGAAGGTGAGACCCACCATGTGGACCGGGTCGTGCCGGGTCAGCCACGACCAGGCACCGACGTCGGCGACGTTGACCAGCGTCTCGACGACAGCGCGGCGACGCGTGGTGCGTCGCCGCCGGGCGATGATCGCGTCCGATGTGAGTGAGCCGACCAACAGGGCGGCCCGCGCCCCGGGAGAGCGGCCGTGGGTGCTCTCCGCCGCGACCGCGATGTGCGCCAGCGACCGGATCGCGTGGGCGCCACGGTGCCACTGACCCCACAGCCCTTCCTCGACCATCCCCTCAGGGTACGCGGTGTCGTCCGCGACGATCCGGAGCGAAAGCTCACCAACGGTCGACGCGTCGGCGGTGACGTGCTGGAATGGCGTGCGTGGCCGGCCGCATCGTCTTCGTCGAGGATTCGCTCGCCCGCGCGACGGAGATTCGTCGCCTGCTCGACCTGTACCGGTCGGGTGCGGCGATGCGGGACGGCCGACGGGTTCCGAGGCTGTCGATCTCGAACGAGGAGTACTGGGATCCGGGCTCGGCCCTCGAACGGATCGGGGGAGCCGCACCGTTCGCCGATCGTCCCGACTCCGACGCCGAGATCTGGGATGCCGACGACCAGTTGTTCATGGATTGTTGGGATCGGGACGCGATGGAGGAGTCGGTCTCGCGGTACCGGAGCACGTTCTTCGCGGTCGATCTGCTCAGGGCGTTGCGGGTCCAGCAGGAAGCCGGGCGGACGATCCCCCGGGTCGTGGTGCACTCACGTGGCATGCAGGACGATCTGCTCCGTGCCGCCTTGAGTGAGTTCACCCGCACCCGCCATCGGGTCCGCGTCCCCGACGCCACACCGGTGGTGCGCTGGCGGCTGGCTGATGCCGACGATGAGGCCGGAGCCGTGGTGTGGGCGATGTTCGACCGGACCGACCTGGAACGCAACCTCGACCGCATCATCGCCGGGGATCGTGATGCGGCGATGCAACCCCCGGATGCGTCGAGCGCGGTGTGGGCCCAGGTGCACCCGACATCGTGTCTGGCCTCGTTCCACTGTGCGGTGCGTGACGAATGCCCCGAGGTCTGGGACGCGTTCGTGATCGGCCGGGGACGTGACGAGGTCGTGCCGGGCGGCGGCCGTCGGGGTCTGGGTACCGCGGCCATCGCGCGCGTGACACGGATCGCGCACCGGTATCTCGACTTCAACGAATCCTGGGGGGTGCGCGGCTACCGCGGTTATCTGGCCCTCGCCCGGGCGCTCGCGAATCCGGAGCGCTGAACATCTGCTCGAAGCGGTGCGGGACGGATGCCCGGTTGTTCGACGTGTCGTGGAATCGGGTGTTTCCGCGACAGAAGCGGATCCCCGCCTTGTCTTCGTGGGGTGATCGGGTGCACCTTGGTGGATGTTGAATACATCCCGTTCGAGTTGGCGTGACGCTCGACGGAATGTCCTTCCGACGGGCGGGTTCTCGATCTCCTGAGGGATGGAGGGACTCCGGGGTCGGCCGTCATTCCCCCATGACGGTCGACCCCGGAG
>CAZVFF010000278.1:0-3373 GCA_964626395.1 uncultured Iamiaceae bacterium
CCCTGCTGATCGTGGCCGAGGTCGTGACGGGTCTGACGCTGGTGATCTCCCAGGGCCAGTGGTGGGTGCCGGTGATCGCCGTGGTGATGTTGACGGGACTGATCGTGGGGGAATCCGCTGTCGAGCAGCACGTCTGGCGACCCCGGATCCGGCTCACGGTCCAGGTCCTGCTGGTCGTCGCCGTCGCGACCAGTCTGCTGTTGGCGGCGGTCGTGCCCACGCCGTGGGTTCCCCGGGAGCGGATCGTCACGACCGACGACACCTTCGAGGGGTACGTGCTGGAAACCCAGGCCGGGTTCCTCAAGGTGTTGAACCGCGAGAAGCACGAGTTGTTGATCCTGCCCGTCACCGACGTCGAATCCCGCGAGATCCACGAGTGACCACGTCACGTAATAGCGTGGCGGCGAACACCACCGAGTGACGAGGATCCGAGCAACCGTGGCGCTACCCGACAACATCGACACATCGCTGAGCTGGGCCGACGCACAGGGGTCGCTCGACGAGTGGGGCCCACAGCTCGCCGAGCACTACTACAACGCCACGATCACCTACTTCGAACGGCTCACCGAGGAAGTCTGGATTTTCGGGCTGCGACCCGACGACCGTCCGGTGTCGTTCGTCCCGGGCCAGTACACCTCGATCGGACTCGGCTACTGGGAACCGCGTCTCGACGACGCCATGGACGCCGACATCGACAAGTGGTGGCCGAAACTGGTGCGCCGGTCGTTCTCGGTGTCCACACCGATGTTCACCAGCGACGACTGGGCCGACGTGGACCACGGCACCGCGGACCTCGCCGGTTGCGAGGACCTCGACGAGATCGAGCTGTACGGGGTGCTGGTCCGCCCCGACGGCGACTTCGTGCCCGGGCTGACACCGCGTCTCGCGCTCAAGGACGTCGGTGACCGGATCTTCATGGGTCGCAAGATGGCCGGTCGGTTCACCGCCGCGGCCATCGACGATCCGACCACCCCGCTGGTGTTCCTGGCGACCGGCACCGGCGAGGCCCCGAACCTGGCGATGATCGTGGAATTGCTCAGGCGGGGTCACACCGGCCCGATCGTGTCGGTGGTGACCGCCCGTCACTGGGCCGACCTGGTGTACGTGGACAAGATGCGGGCGCTGGAACGCCGCTTCGGAAACGTGACGTACCTGCCGATCCCGACCCGGGAACCCGACGTCGAAAAGCGCTACATCCAGGACGTCGTACGGGACGAGTTCACCCCCGACGGGTTGGGCGTCGAGTTGGACCCCGACCGTGTTCACGCGTTCATCTGTGGCAATCCCGACATGATCGGTCTACCCGATGAATCCGGCGACGAACCCGTCTACCCCGAGACCGTCGGCGTGGTCGAGATGCTCGTCGAGCTGGGTTTCAAGCTCGACAAGCGCCGCGACCCGGGCAACATCCATTTCGAGGAGTTCTGGTAGGCCGACGCCCGTGCCGGAGCCCCGGCACTAGTGTGAACGTGTTCCAGTTTTCACTTCCCGGGAGCCGACATGCCGGAAGACCGTTACACGTTGATCTCGGCCGACACCCACGCGGGTGGCAGCCACGAACAGTACCGCGAGTACCTGGACCCCGCATTCCGGGACGATTTCGACGCGTGGCGCGGCAAGTACCGCAACCCGTTCAACGACCTGGGTGACGACCGCCGGTTGCGCAACTGGGACGACGAGATGCGCAACGCCCAACAGGACGCCGACGGCGTGTCCGGCGAGGTGATCTTCCCGAACACGGTCCCGCCGTTCTTCCCCACCTTCGTGCTGTTCTCCCCGGCCCCGAACGCGGACAACTACGCGCACCGCCTGGAGGGGATCCGTACCCACAACCGCTGGCTCGTGGATTTCTGTGCCCGCTTCCCGGAACGGCGAGCCGGGATCGGCCAGATCTTCCTGAACAACCTGGACGACGCGTTGGCCGACGTGCAGTTCATCGCCGACAACGGTCTGCGTGGCGGCGTGCTGCTGCCGAACAACCCACCGGACGTCGACTGGATCAAACCGGTCTTCGACCGTTCCTACGACCCGCTGTGGGCGGCGTGCCAGGACCTCGACCTGCCGGTGAACATCCACGGCGGTACCGGGTTCCCCAGCTACGGGCGCGACCCGGCCGGGATGCTGTTCATGTTGTCCGAGGTCGGCTACTTCGCCCGGAGACCACTGATCCTGATGCTGCTCGCCGGGGTGTTCGAACGGTTCCCGCGCCTGAAGGTCGTGTTGACCGAACAGGGAACCGGGTGGCTGCCCAACACGCTGGACCACCTGGACCGGATGATCACCCAGATCCGCGACAACGGCGCCGTGGGTGAACTGCGCTTCACCGACGACGTGATCCTGCCGCGCACCGCGACCGAGTACATGAAATCGAACGTGTGGTTCGGTGCCAGCTTCCCGAAGGTGCGCGACATGCAGGCGGTGCGCGACACCGTCGGGATCGACCACCTGATGTGGGGCAGCGACTACCCCCACGACGAGGGCACCTACCCGTTCACCACCGAGGCGTTGCGCCAGGTGTTCGCCGACTGGGACCCGGCCGATGTGCGCCGGGTCGTGTGCGACAACGCGGCCGCGTTGTACGGCTTCGACGTCGACGCGCTCGCCCCGCACGCGGCCGAGGTCGGTCCCCTCGTCGCCGACGTCGCGCAGCCACTCACGTCGCTGCCCGAGGGCGCGAACGAGGCGTTGCTCGCGAACGTCTGACCGGGTACGCCTGACGGCGCCGGGTTTCAGTTCCAGTCGAGCGCGCCGGCGAGTTCGCCGAGCGCGTCGGTGAGCTCCGCGTGGGAGTCGACCTCGATCGTCTCGGAGACCTCGTCGTCGGTGGGCGTCGCGATGCCACCGGACGGGGCCGGATCGATCGTCATCGTGGTGCGCATCGAACCGGCGACGTCGCCGGTTCCGGCACGTGCGCCGCCCATCGACAGTTCGATGTCGATCCGCCTCGGGGTGGACTCGGCGTCGACCAGCAGCTCGATGGATCCGGTGGGCACGAACGCCCCGAGACCTTCCGAGCCGAGCAGTTCGTCCATCATCTCGTCGAGTTCGTCGGAACCGTCGCCCGAACCGGTCGGGATCGCGTCATCGAGCATCGCCAGGAAGTCCAACGTTGCGACCTGGCGGGTCATGGTCTGCCCCGCGTGGGTGCCGGTGCCGTCCTCGGTGAAGGTGATGCCCGGCATGTCGGTCAGGTCGAACGAGTCCAGGATCGTCCCCGGGTTGCGGAACACGTCGGTTTCGCCGACCAGCGACTCGTCGACGACCAGGCGGGTCCAGCCGTCGTCGCCGTCGGCCCGCAGGTACAGGTCGGTGCCACCCCCCGCGCGGGTTGCGCCGATCATCTCGTAGCCGGGGATCGACATCGACGCGTCGG
>CAZVFF010000279.1:0-3369 GCA_964626395.1 uncultured Iamiaceae bacterium
AGAACCCGCCGCCACCGTTGTGCAGCATGTAGGTCAGCGACACCGACTGGACCACACAGATCGCCACGGTCACGTACCGGGTCCACTGGATGATCTTGCGGTGCCCCACCGCACCCTGGTTCTGCCATTCCTCCAACTTGGGGATGGCCACGGTCAGCACCTGGATCACGATCGAGGCCGTGATGTACGGCATGATCCCCAACGCGAACACCGAGAACTGGGTGATCGTGCCACCGGAGAACAGCTGCATGAACTGCAGCAGACCACCGGTGTCGGAACTCTTCTTGAGTTCCTCGAGCTGGGCGATGTCGATACCCGGCACCGGGATCTGCGAACCGACCCGGTAGATCACGATGATCATGACCGTGAACAGGATCTTGTTCCGCAGATCCGTGATCTTCCAGAGGTTGGACAGGTTCGACACGCGTGCTCCCGGTCAGCCGCTCAGCGGTTCTGCAGCGCGTTGCCCTGTGCGGGCGGGCGGCCGTCGAAGGGCAGGGGCAGCTTCTCGGTCGAGCCACCGGCGGCGGTGATCGCCGCTTCGGCCGACGCGGAGAACGCATGGGCGGACACCTTCACCGCACGGGTCAGTTCGCCCCGACCCAGGATCTTGATCAGGGTGCCCTTGCGGGCGATACCGGCGGCGCGCAGCGTCTCCGGGGTGATCTCGTCCAGGCCGGACGCCTCCAGGGTGTCGAGGTTGACGCCCTGGTAGGAGACGCGGAACGGGTTGGTGAACCCACGCAGCTTCGGCACCCGCATGTGCAGGGGCATCTGGCCACCTTCGAACCCGACGGGCACGGTGTTGCGTGCCCGCTGGCCCTTGGTGCCACGCCCGGCGGTCTTGCCGCCACGCCCGGCGGGACCGCGCGCGACGCGCTTGGCACGCCGGTTGGACCCTTCAGCGGGCTCCAGTTCGTGGATCTTCATTGCTCAGACCTCTTCGACGGTGATGAGGTGGGGGACCCGTTCGATCATGCCACGGATCTCGGGACGGTCCGGAAGGGTGTTCGACCGCCCGATCCGACCCAGACCGAGCGCACGCAGCGTGCCCCGCTGGGCGGGCTTGGATCCGATCGCGGAACGGACCTGGGTGACGACGAGCTCGGCCATCAGTCGACTTCCTTGTACTCGACCGGGCCGCGCTCGGACTCACGGTACGCGTTCAGCAGACCGGCCGGGACGAACTCCTCGGGCGACAGGCCACGCAGCCGGGCGACCTCGTCGGGACGCTTCAGGCCCTTCAGACCGGCGATCGTCGCGCGGGCCACGTTGATCATGTTCGGGGACCGCAGCGACTTGCACAGCACGTCCTGGATCCCGGCCTCTTCCAGGATGGCCCGGGCGGCACCACCGGCGATGACCCCGGTACCGGGAGCGGCGGGCTTCAACATGACCCGACCGGCACCCTGGTTGCCGATGATCTCGTGGGTGATCGTGCCCCCGGCCAACGGGACGGCGAACAGGTTCTTCTTCGCCTCCTCCTCGCCCTTGCGGATCGCGAGGGGGACCTCCTTGGCCTTGCCGTAGCCCAGACCGACCCGGCCGGCACCGTCGCCGACCACCACGAGCGCGGTGAACGAGAACCGCCGCCCGCCCTTGACGACCTTGGCGACACGGTTGATGTCGATCACCCGCGAGTCCCGCAGCGGGGCTTCAGAATTCGACGACACTAGAACTCCAGTCCGGCCGCACGGGCGGCGTCGGCGAGGGCGGCGACCCGCCCGTGGTACTTGTAACCACCACGGTCGAACACGACCGTGGTGATGCCTGCGGCCTTCGCCCGTTCGGCGACGGCCGTCCCGACCTGGGTCGCGGCCGCCACGTTGCCGTGATTGCCGGGCCCACCCAGCGATGGCTCGATCGACGAGGCCGCGGCCAGCGTCGTACCGGCACGGTCGTCGATGAGCTGCGCGACGATGTGGCGCTTGGAACGGAACACGGCCAGACGGGGGCGTGCGGCGGTCCCCGAAACCTTCTTGCGCACACGCCGATGACGGCGGTGCCGGGGGTTGGTGAGTTTGTTCGGCGAATGACTCATCGTTGTGCTCCCGACTACTTCGCGGCCTTGCCGGCTTTACGTGCCACCCGTTCACCCAGGTACCGCACACCCTTGCCCTTGTAGGGCTCGGGCTTGCGCAGGGCGCGGATCTCGGCGGCGACCTGACCGACCGCCTGCTTGTCGATCCCGGAGACCTTCACCCGGTTCGGTCCGGGCACCTCGAAGGTGATCCCCTCGGGCGCGGCGATCTTGACCGGGTGGGAGAAACCGAGCGACAGGTCCAGGTCGGAACCCGCGAGGGTGGCCCGGAAACCCACACCCTGGATGTCCAGTTCCTTGCTGAAGCCCTCGGACACGCCGACCACCATGTTGTTGACGAGGCTGCGGACCAGGCCGTGCTTGGCGCGGGTGTCGCCGGCGTCGTCGGCACGTTCCACCACGAGGGTGTCGCCGTCGGCCCGGACGGTGATCCGGGCCGGGACGGCCTCGGACAGGGTGCCCTTGGGCCCGGTCACCTCGACGCGGTCGTCGGAGATCGAGACGTTCACGCCGCTGGGGACGGGGATTGGTTGCTTGCCGATTCGTGACATGTCAGTGGATCCTCACCAGATGAAACACATGACCTCGCCGCCGACGTTGCGCTTGCGCGCTTCGCGGTCGGTCATGAGTCCGTGGTTGGTCGAGACGATCGCGACACCCAGTCCACCCAGCACGCGGGGGATCTGCTTGGCCGGCGAGTACACCCGCAGGCCCGGCTTGGACACGCGGCGCATACCGGAGATCGTGCGATCCCGTTCGGGCGAGTACTTCATCTCGATGGACAGGGTGCGGTAGGGCTTGCCGTCCTCCTGGGAGACGGAGAAGCCGTCGATGTAGCCCTCGGCCTTCAACAGGTTGGCCAGGGCCTCCTTCTGCTTCGACGACGGCATCCGGACGTCGTCGTGCTTGGCGACGTTCGCGTTGCGGATCCGGGTCAGCATGTCGGCGATCGGGTCGGTCATGGTCATGCGCGTCTCCTCCTCACCAGCTCGCCTTGGTCACACCGGGCAGTTCGCCGGCGTGTGCGAGTTCCCGCAGACAGACGCGGCACAGGTTGAACTTGCGGTACACCGCACGTGGGCGGCCGCACCGACGGCACCGCGTGTACCCGCGCACCTTGAACTTGGGCTTGCGCTGTTGCTTCTGGATGAGCGCTTTCTTTGCCATGTCTTACTGTTCCTCATGCTTGAACGGGAAACCGAACGCCGCGAGCAGGGCGCGGCCTTCGACGTCGGTGCGGGCGGTCGTCACGATCGTGATGTTCATGCCTCGTGTCGTGTCGATCGAGTCGTAGTCGATCTCGGGGAAGATGAGCTGTTCGGTGACGC
>CAZVFF010000280.1:0-3365 GCA_964626395.1 uncultured Iamiaceae bacterium
GTGGCCGGATCGTGGCCGAGCGCAGCCAGTGCGGCGCGCATCCGGGGCACGTAGCCGTGGTGGTCGGCCCCCCACACGTCGATGCACAGGTCGAACCCGCGGGCGTACTTGTCGCGGTGGTAGGCGATGTCGGGGGTGAAGTACGTGTAGGAGCCGTCGGACTTGATCAGGACGCGGTCCTTGTCGTCGCCGAAGTCGGTGGTGCGCAACCAGGTGGCCCCGTCTTCGTCGAACACGAACCCGCGTGCGCGCAGGTCGTCCAGGGTGTGGTCGATCGCCCCGTCGGCCACCAGGGTCCGTTCCGAGAACCACACGTCGAAGTCCACACCGAGCGCACCGAGGACCTCGCGTTGGTCGGCCAGTGCCCGGGCGTAGCCCCATTCCAACGGGTCGGCGTCGGTGGGCATCTCCGCGGCCCAGTCGACGATGTAGCGACCCCGGTAGCCGTCCTCGGGCGGCTCGACCCCGGCCGCACGGGCGGCGAGCGAATCCGCGAAGGTGCGCATCTGCACGCCCCGGTCGTTCAGGTAGAACTCGCGGGTCACGTCGTGGCCGGTGCGTTCGAGCACCCGCGCGAGCGAATCGCCGTACACGGCCCCCCGGGCGTGGCCGGCGTGCAACGGTCCGGTCGGGTTCGCGCTGACGAACTCGATGTCCACCCGGCGGCCCGCGCCGGTGTCGGATCGGCCCCAGCCGTCGACCCCGGCGTCGACGATGCGTGCGAGCATCTCGTGCAACCAGGACGGGGCGAGGTGGAAGTTCACGAAGCCCGGTCCGGCGATCTCGATGCGTTCCACGTGCGCGGGCGGGTCCGCTTCCAGGTGCGCGACCAGTTCAGCGGCCAGTTCCCGGGGGTTGCGCCCCGCGGCCCTGGCCGACGCCAACGCCACGTTGGAGGAGAAGTCGCCGTGTTCGCGTCGCGCCGGGGTCTCCAGGCCGATCACCTCGGGCACGGGATCGACACCGATCGCGGCCAACCCGTCCCGCAGCGCGGCCACCAGAATGTCGTGAATCACGTGCGGCTCCTCGGCGACGAACGGACGGTCCATCTTCGCGGTTCACCGGTGAACACGGCGAGTCGGCACGGTGCCGGAGGCGACGGCGGCCCGACCGTTCCCGGGCAGGGGGTCTCACGGGGCACGCTGCTACGATGCAACCTCCCGCCCTCGTAGCTCAGCGGATAGAGCATCGGCCTCCGGAGCCGTGTGCGCAGGTTCGAGTCCTGCCGAGGGCGCCAACGCGGTCGTGGTCGCACGATCCGAGCGCGTGTCGAGGCGGTCTCAGCGGGTGTTGAACCGGTTCATGGCCGCTTCGAAGCCGTCGGTGACGATCGCCTCGGCGGCATCGGCGGCCTCCGCGAGGACGATGTCCAGTTCGGCCTGTTCGGCCTTGCCGGGACGACGCAGTACGTAGTCGGCACCGGACTGACGGCCCGGCGGTTTGCCGACCCCGATCCGGATACGGGAGAAGTCGCGGGTGCCCAGGTGCGCGTCGATCGACTTGAGCCCGTTGTGTCCGGCGTGGCCGCCCCCGGCCTTCAGCTTGATCCGCCCCACGGACAGGTCGAGTTCGTCGTGGATCACCACGACCCGCGACGGATCGTCGATCCCGTGGCGGCGGGCCAGCAGCTGCACCGACCGACCCGATTCGTTCATGAACGTCTGCGGGAACGCCAGTACCAACCGCTCGTCACCGAGGCGGACCTCGGCGACGAGCGCCTGCTGTTTCGACGTGCGCAACTTCTCTCCGTGACGTTCGGCGAGCAGCGCGACGGCGTCGGCGCCGACGTTGTGGCGGGTGTGGGCGTACCGGTCACCCGGGTTGCCCAGACCGACGAACAGGAAATCGGCGGGGGTGCCCCGACGGTCAGCCTTCGCCTTCGTCGCCCTCGCCCGCCTCGGCGGCGCCCTCGGCCTCGCCGGCTTCGCCTTCGCCCTCTTCGCCCTCGGCGGCCTCGTCCTCGTCGGCGATCGTCGCGGCCGGGACCGCGGTGACCACGACGGGTTCCTCGGGGTCCACGTCGGTGGTCACACCGTCGGGCAGCGCGATGTCGCCCACCCGGATGGCGTCACCCAGCTCCAGGCCGGAGATGTCCACGACGAGGTCGTTCGGGATGTGTTCGGGACGGGCCCAGATCGACAACGCGAACAACGTCTGGTCGACGATGCCGCCTTCGCGGGTGACCTCGAGGGCCTCGCCGTCGGTGACGATCGGCACCTCGACGTTCAGTTCGGTGTCGCGGTCGATGAGCGAGAAGTCCACGTGGTGGACGGTGTGCCGCACCGGGTGACGCTGGATGTCCTTGACGATCGCCAGTTTGGTCTCGCCGTCCATCTGCAGGTCCAACAGGGCGTTCAACCCGGCTTCGGTGGTCAACGCGGCGCGCAGGTCCGCCCAGGCGACCGCGACGGGAACCGGTTCGGAACCCAGCCCGTAGACCACACCGGGGATCCGCCCTCGGGCCCGCAGACGGTTCGCGGGACGGGAACCGGTGGGTCGGCCGGTGGTGACGGGGAGGGTGACTTCAGCCATGGAGGGACTCCTACTTCTGAATGTCGCGCCGGAGCGCACGGGTGGAACGGACCGGTCGATGCTACCGGGGCGACCGGCGGCGGGTCACTTCTGGTTCTCACCGCCGAAGATCTCCGACACGCTGGTGTCCTCGAACACGGCGTCGATCGCGGAGGCGACGAGGTCGGCGACCGAGAGCACCTCGATCTTGTCGATCATCTTGTCGTCGCCGATCGGCAACGTGTCGGTCACCACGACCCGGGAGATCGCCGCCGAGTTCTTCAACCGGTCGATCGCGGGCGGGCTCAACACCGGGTGGGTGGCCATCGCCCACACGTCCGACGCGCCGTGTTCGACCAGGATGTCGGCCGCGGCGACGATCGTGCCGGCGGTGTCGATCATGTCGTCGAACAGGATGCAGTGCCGCCCGTCGACGTCACCGATCACGTCGGCCGCGACGACCTCGTTCGCGGTGCCTTTCGGGCGGAACTTGTTGACGAACGCGAGCCCCGCACCCAGGTGCACGCTGAGTCGCTTCGCGGCCTTGACGCCACCGGCGTCGGGCGACACGATCACCGGGTTCGACGGCGCGGCCCGCAGCACGTAGTCCTCGAGCACCGGCATGGCGGTCAGGTGGTCGACGGGGATGTCGAAGAACCCCTGGATCTGGCCGGTGTGCAGGTCGACCGAGACCACCCGGTCCGCGCCGGCGGCCTGCAACATGTCGGCGACCAGCTTCGCGGTGATCGGTTCACGCCCCTCGGCCTTGCGGTCCTGACGGGAGTAGCCGTAGTAGGGGCACACCGCGGTGATCCGCTTGGCCGAGGCGCGCTTCGCGGCGTCGATCATGATGA
>CAZVFF010000281.1:0-3345 GCA_964626395.1 uncultured Iamiaceae bacterium
GTAGCCCATGGCGGCCCGCAGGCCGCCGGCCGCCTGGTAGACGACGTTCGTGATCGGACCCTTGTAGGCGACCCGCCCCTCGATGCCCTCGGGCACGAGCTTGTCCGAATCGGTGACGTCGCCCTGGAAGTAGCGGTCCTTGGAGAACGACCGGGTCTTCATGGCGCCCATCGACCCCATGCCCCGGTACTCCTTGAACCGCTCGCCCTGGTGGAACACCACGTCGCCGGGTGACTCGTCGACGCCCGCCAGCATGCTGCCCAACATGACGGTGTCGGCACCGGCGGCGATCGCCGTGGCGACGTCACCGGAGAACTGCAGGCCCCCGTCGGCGATCACCGTGGCGCCCCGCTCGTGGGCGGCCTCGGCGACGTCGAAGATGGCGGTCAGCTGCGGCACGCCGACCCCGGCGACGATCCGGGTCGTGCAGATCGATCCGGGGCCGATCCCGACCTTCACGGCGTCGGCCCCCACCCCGATGAGCGCCTCGGCGGCCGCCGCGGTGGCGATGTTGCCCGCGATGACCTCCAGGTCGAAGCGGCTCTTGATCTCCTTGACCACGTCCAGCACCCCGCGGGAGTGGCCGTGGGCGGTGTCGACCACCAGCACGTCCACACCGGCTTCCACCAGGGCTTCGGCCCGGTCGAAGGCGTCCGGGCCGGTTCCCACCGCGGCGCCACAACGCAGCCGGCCGGCGTCGTCGTGGGTCGAGTTCGGGTACTGGCGGCGCTTCTCCAGGTCCTTGACGGTGATCAGCCCGCACAGCACGCCGTCGTCGTCGACCACCGGCAGCTTCTCGATCCGGTTCTTCCAGAACAGATCCTTGGCTTCTTCCAGCGTGGTGCCCGGCGAGGCGGTCACCAGCGGCGGTTTGCGCATCACGTTGTCGATCGGTTGGGTCACGTCCTCGACGAACCGCAGGTCCCGGTTCGTCAACAGGCCGATCAGGTGCCCCGTGTCGTCGGTGATCGGCACGCCCGAGATGTGGTAGTGCGCCATCAGGTCGAGCGCATCGGACACCGGTACGTTCGCGGTGAGCGTGACCGGGTCGACGATCATCCCCGACTGGGACCGTTTGACCTTGTCGACCTCGGCGGCCTGGTCGGCGATCGACAGGTTCCGGTGCACGATCCCGATCCCACCGACACGGGCCATCGCGATCGCCAACTCACCTTCGGTGACGGTGTCCATCGCGGCGGACACGATCGGCAGGTGCAGATCGATGCCCGGGGTCAGCCGGGTCGCGGTGTCGACCTCGGCGGGTACGACCGACGACTCGGCCGGCATCAACAGCACGTCGTCGAAGGTCAGGCCCTCCTTCGCGAACTTCGCGGGGAACCGCACGTCGTCGGATCCGCTGAACGGGTGACGCGGATGATCCATGCGTGAGGTCCTCCTGGTGAAGTCGGCCGTGGGGAGAGCTTATCGGGCGACCCCGGGGCGGCGCCTTTCGAGCCCGTATCCCTGCAGGATCGCCGTTCCACCACGTAGCCTGGGCTGTCCATGGCGACACTTTCCTTCGAAGGCGAAACCCACGGCGAGCTGGTGACCAAGGTGCGTCGTTGGCTGGCATCGGTCGACGGCGAGGAGGAAGGCGCGCTCACGACCCAGGAGGCGCTCGAGCAGGGCGCGGAGATCACCAAGGACGCGTTGCGGGTCATCGCGGCCGCCGCGCCCGAACCGATCGCCCAGTCCGACGTGGTCAAGGCCCTCACGGGCATGGGCTACAAGGCGACCGACGCCACCAAGGAGGCGTTGTCGTCGGGTCTGGACTCCTTCGACGAGATGACCGGCGGCGGCGTCGTCGACCTGGCCCGCAAAACGTCGCGGTCGGCGATGTACCAGATGAACGTGGCGGTCGCGAAGCAGATCCTGCGCGCGCTGCGGGGATGAACACGCCACCGCCCGTTCCGCTCGCCGGCCGGTTGCTCGTCGCCACCCCCGACCTGGGCGACCCGAACTTCACCCACACGGTCGTGCTATTGCTGGCGGTGCAACCCGAAGGTGCCATCGGTGTGGTGCTGAACCGTCCGAGCGACCGGCGCGTGGACGACGTGCTGCCGCGCTGGGCGGACCGGGTGGCCGCACCCGCGGTCATGTTCTTCGGTGGGCCCGTCGGCCTGGACCAGGTGGTGGGTCTGTCCGCGCACGGGGCGGTCGACCTGGAGGACGCGGTGTTCGGCGACATGCCGATGGACGACGAGGGTTCCTCGGAGATCCGCCTTTTCGCCGGATCGGCCGGGTGGGGTGCCGACCAGCTCGACGCCGAGATCGAACAGGGTTCGTGGTGGGTGTTCGACGCCGAACCCGGCGACGTGACCACCTCGGATCCCGAGACCCTGTGGCAGCGGGTGTTGCGTCGCCAACCCGGGATGACCGCCTGGTTCGCCCTGGCCACTGCCGATCCGTCGCTGAACTGACCGTGTCGACCGCGACGGTCGTGCTCGGTCGATGGTCGGGGTGGCGGGTAGAGTCGACTCTTCCCGTCTTTCGAGGAGTGCGAAGTGAACGACGTCGCGATCGGATTCGGACGGACCGCACGGCCCGCGTTCGATCTGGATGACATCTCCATCGTGCCGACCCGTCGCACCCGCGACGTGGACCTGGTCGACATCTCCTGGGAGGTCGAGGCGTTCCGCCTGGAGTTGCCGTTCCTCGCCGGCCCGCTCGACGCGGTCGTCTCACCCGCCTCCGCGGTCGAGATCGACCGGCTCGGCGGGGTCGCCGTGCTGGACCTGGAAGGCCTGTGGGCACGCCACGGCGATGCACAGGACATCATCGACCGGGTCGCCGACGCCGACGACGAGACCGCGCTCGGGATCCTGCGCACCGCGATGCAGACCCCGATCGACCCGGACCTGGTCGGCCAACGCATCAAGGAACTGCGTGCCGCCGGGGTGGTGTCGGCCGGGGCGGTCACCCCGCAACGCACGATCGACCTGGCCGAGGTCATCGTCGCGGCTGAACTCGACCTGCTGTTGCTGGCCGGCACGGTCGTGTCCGCCGAGCATGTCACCTCCGACGACCGCGACCCGTTGAACCTGAAGACGTTCATCCGCCGGTTCGACGTGCCCGTCATCGTGGGTGGCTGCACGTCCTATTCCGCCGGGCTGCACCTGATGCGCACCGGCGCGGCCGGTGTGCTCGTGGGTGGCGCGGCGACCTCGGACGCCGTGAACGAGGCGGTGCTCGGCATCGGATTGCCCCAGGCGACCGCGATCGCGGACGTGCGTGCCGCCCGGCAACGACACCTGGAGGAGACCGGCGTGTACGTGCAGATCATCGCGTCGGGGCCGCTGGCCACCGGCGGCGACATCGCCAAGGCGATCGCGTGCGGTGCCGACT
>CAZVFF010000282.1:0-917 GCA_964626395.1 uncultured Iamiaceae bacterium
GCCGCCGACGACGGCGTCATGCCCCAGACGATCGAGGCGATCAACCACGCCCAGGCCGCCGACGTGCCGATCGTGGTGGCGATCAACAAGATCGACCGGGAACAGGCCGACCCGAACCGGGTGCTGACCCAGTTGGCCGAATACGACCTGGTGCCCGAGGCCTGGGGCGGCGACACGATCGTGAACGAGATCTCCGCGCTGGAGAACATCGGGATCGACGAACTGCTCGAGAACCTGTTCGTCGTCGCCGAACTCGAGGAACTGCGTGCCGACCCCGACGGTCGTGCCCACGGGGTGGTGCTGGAATCGAACCTGGACGTCGGCCGTGGCCCCGTGGCCACCGTGCTGGTCCAACGCGGCACCCTGCGGGTGGGGGACCCTTCGGTGGCCGGAGCTGCCGTCGGGCGTGTCCGTGCCCTGATCAACGACCGTGGCGAACAGGTCGACGAGGCGCCGCCGTCCACCCCGGTGGTGGTCCTCGGACTTTCCGAGGTCGCCGAAGCCGGCGACGAGTTCATCGTCGCCCCCGACGAGAAGGTCGCCAAGGACGTCGCCGCGCAGCGTGGCCACTGGCAACGGGTCGCGTCGATCGCCGGGACGGCCGCCGCGCCGACCGGTTCGGGCGCCAAGTTGGAGGACCTGTTCGCGCAGATCCAGGCCGGTGAGGCCGCCACGTTGGCGTTGATCGTCAAGGCGGACGTGACCGGCACCCTGGGTGCGGTCACCGAGAGCCTCAAGAAACTCGAACGCGACGACGTCAAGTTGGCGTTCGTGCACCAGGGCGTCGGCGCGATCACCGAGGGTGACATCCAGTTGGCCGCCACGACCGGTGCGGTCGTGATCGGCTTCAACGTCCGTCCGGACCGTCGGGTGCGCGACCTCGCCGCCGAAGAGGATGTCGAGATCCGCACCTACGA
>CAZVFF010000282.1:927-2857 GCA_964626395.1 uncultured Iamiaceae bacterium
TACGAGATCATCTACAAGCTCCTCGAGGACCTCGAACGGGCCATGCTGGGTCTGCTCGCCCCCGAGATCGAGGAGGTCGTCACCGGCGAAGCCGAAGTGCGCGAGATCTTCCGGGTTCCGCGTATCGGTGCCGTGGCGGGTTGCCTGGTGCAGTCCGGGGTCATCACCCGTGGCTCCAAGGTCCGGTTCCTGCGCGACGGTGCGATCATCTGGAAGGGCGAGATCTCGTCGCTGAAACGTTTCACCGACGACGTCACCGAGGTGCGTTCGGGTTACGAGTGCGGTGTGGGTCTGTCGGACTTCCAGGACCTCAAGTCCGGGGACATCATCGAAACCTACGACGAACGGGTCATCGAACCGACCTGACCCCGCCACCGGCCCGGGTGGAACCATCCCCGGGAGGCCCGGGTTTCCGATTCACACGACCGGTGCCACGATGGAAGCGCCAGTGGGGTGCACGGTCCGGTCACGAGGAGGTGCGGATGCAACGGCACAATCGACGCCACTACTCCCGCATGGCTCGGGTGAACGAGCTGTTGCGCGAGATCATCGGCGAGGAACTGGAACGGCTCGACACCGAAGCGCTGCGATTCGTGGCGGTCACCGCGGTGGACTGCAGCCCGGACCTACGCCACGCCAAGGTCTTCTTCGACGGTCCCGGTGACGACACCGAGTCGATCACCGAACTCGACGAGGAACGCAAACGACTCCAGCGGGCCATCGCCTCGCAGGCACGTCTGAAGCGGACACCCGAGTTGAGCTTCGAACCGGATCCGGCGGTGCGAGCCGGTGAACGCATCGACGAAGTGCTCCGCCGCGTCGCTCGTGATGACGAACGGACCGGCGTCGGGCGTTCCGAACCGGAACCGTGAGCAGGCGACGCCGTTCCGGTGAGGGTCCCGACGGGGTCGCGGTGGTCGACAAGCCGGCCGGGTGGACCTCCCACGACGTCGTCGCGAAGGCCCGGGGACTGCTGGGCACCCGCAAGGTCGGCCACGCCGGCACGTTGGACCCCGATGTCACCGGTGTCCTGGTGCTCGGTGTCGGGCGGGCGACCCGGCTGTTGCGGTTCGTGACGGGGTTGGGCAAACGCTACGAAGGCACGTTCGTGCTGGGTGTGGAGACCACCACGTTGGACGCCTCCGGGGACGTGATCGCGACCCACGACATGGCCGACGTGACCCTGGAACAGGTGCGTACGGTCGTCGCCGAACGGTTCACCGGTCCGATCCTGCAGATCCCACCGATGGTCTCGGCGGTCAAGGTCGACGGACGCCGTCTGCACGAGTTGGCACGCGAGGGGATCGAGGTCGCCCGCGAACCCCGCCCGGTGACGATCCGGTCGTTCACGGTTTCTGACGCCGCTCCGCCGGTCGACCCGCCGGTGGGCGAGGCCGGCGCGCCCGCGATGGTCGACCCGTCGGTGCTCGCCGGCGCGGCGGTGGACCGGCCGGTGGCGGCCGACGTCACGCCCCGGTTCTCGTTGTCCGTGGACTGTTCGTCGGGCACCTACATCCGGACCCTGGTCGCCGACGTGGGCACCGCACTCGGTGGTGGCGCGCACCTGGAGACGTTGCGACGCACCGCGGTCGGATCCTTCGGTGAGTCGGTGGCGGTTCCGCTCGCCGAGCTCACACCCGAACGCCTGCTCGGCGTCGAGGCCGCCGTGGCCGACCTGGCGACCGTGATCGTCCCACCGGACCTGGCCGCACGGGTGACCCACGGCGCCCGACTGGACCGGGACCTGCTCGGGGTCGAGGCGTCGGCCCCCGGCCCGTGGGCCGTGTTCGACGACGCGGGGGGTCTGCTCGCGGTGTACGAGGACCACGGACCCGGGACCGTCAAACCGGCCGTGGTGATCGCGGGCGCCCCCCCCCCCCCCCCCCCGCCCGGAGGGGGGCTGTGGGGTGGCGCGCGGCGCCAACACCCA
>CAZVFF010000282.1:2867-3314 GCA_964626395.1 uncultured Iamiaceae bacterium
CCACCCCGCCCCACCCCCTGAGCGAACTTCGGGACATTGTCGAGTCCCGGACTCGAAAAACGCGCTGCATTCAGCAAGCACCTCGCGTCCTGTCACGCCGGAGCGACTCGGGCCGGCCGGCGACGAACCGGTAGCGTCACAGACGATGGAGATCGTGCACCTGCCCGATGGTCACCCACGCGTCGGTGAGGGATGTGCCGTCACCATCGGTGCCTACGACGGAGTGCACCTGGGACACCGGGCCGTGATCGCCCGGGTACGTGGGCTGGCCGCTGAACGGGGCCTGCCGACCACGGTGGTCACCTTCGACCGGCACCCCGCGATGGTCGTCCGGCCCGAATCGGCACCCCGGTGGCTGTGCTACCTGGACCAGAAGCTCGAACTTTTGGCCGTCACCGGCGTGGAACGCACCGTCGTGATCCGTCTCGACGCCGAGCGCGCCGCGGA
>CAZVFF010000283.1:0-3282 GCA_964626395.1 uncultured Iamiaceae bacterium
GGTCGGCGTGGCCCTCCTGGGCGACCTGGTCGACCGCCTCGAGCATCATCGCCGCACCACGCAACAGATCCAGGTCGCCCCGGATCGACGGGTAGGTCTCGATCCGTTCGGCCTGGGTGATCCCGTCGAGGGTCCGTCCCTCGTAGCACTGGATCTCCACGTGGCTGGTGGGTTCCAGCCGTGCCGCGAACCGGGAAGTGGTCTTGCGGGCGCCTTTGGCGACGGCCCGGACCTTGCCGTGTTCGGCGGTGACCAGGGAGACGATGCGGTCGGCTTCGCCGAGCTTGTGGGTGCGCAGGACGACGCCGCGGGCCCGGTAGGTCCGTCGGCTCACGCCACCCCGCCGAAGCGGCGATCGCGGTCCTGGAACTCCCGTACGGCGGCGAACAGGTTCTCGCGCCGGAAGTCGGGCCAGAGCACGTCGGTGAACACCAGCTCGGAGTACGCGATCTGCCACAGCAGGAAGTTCGAGATGCGGTACTCCCCCGAGGTACGAACGACCAGGTCCGGGTCGGGGATCTCCGGTGCGTACAGGCGTTTCGCGATGGCTCGTTCGTCGATCTTGTCGGCCCGGACACCGTCCGCGACCAGTGCCCGTACGGCGTCGACGATCTCTGCCCGTCCGCCGTAGTTGAAACACACGTTGAACGACATCCGGGTGTTGTGCTTCGTCTGTTCGGTGGCTTCGTCGATGCGGCGGAGGATCCGTTTGGGGACCCGCCAGTTGGAGCGGCCCAGGAACCGGATCCGGACCCCTTTCTCATCCAACTCGTCGGTGTGGCGCATCAGGATGCCCTCGTTGAAACCCATGAGGTAGCGGACCTCATCGGCGGGGCGTTTCCAGTTCTCGGAGCTGAACGCGTAGACGCTGAAATGGTCCAGGCCCAACTCGAGCGCCCCTTCGACGGTGTCGAACAGGGCGTCCTCGCCGGCGGCGTGACCCTCGGTGCGCTTGAGGCCCCGCTTCTCCGCCCAGCGGCCGTTGCCGTCCATGACACAGGCCACGTGGCGCGGGATACGGGCGGGATCGAGCCCCTCGGGGATCACGGGGTCGAATCTATCCACCCGTGGTCATGCGCAGGTTGTCGAACTCCCAGTACGCGCGAATCGACGTGATCCGGCCGTCGTCGTCGACCCGGTACACGTACACGCCGTCGACCACGGCCGCGCTGCCGTCGTCGAAGGTGGAGGTGATCGTGCCGACGTTCGCGCACTCGGACCCGGCCGCGTAGGACTCGCGGATGTCGAACCGGATCGTGGCCGCGGCGATGACCGTGTCGTGGAACGCGGCGATCGCGTCGAGACCGTGGTGGCCGTCGCCGGTCGGGTCGACCGGCGAGGGGCCGACCGGGTCGGCGACGACCGCGTCGGGGGCGAACAGCGCCAACCAAGCGGCCCGGTCCCCCGCTTCGACGGCAGCCACCGACGCGATCGCCGCCCGGCGTGCCGGGTGCGACGGATCCAGCTCGATTCCTTCCATCGGTCCAGTCTGACAGGCCGGACGTGGCGGGTCGCGGCACGCCCGGAGCCGGCCGCACTGCGCCCCGACCGGTACCCTTCCAGGCGTGCCCGACGACGATCCGGAAACGCCGAGTACGGTTGCCGCCGACACGACGACGGTGCTCGACGACCTCACCGGCTCGCTGCCCGGCGGCGAACACCGCGCGAGTCAGCGGACGATGAGCGCGGCGGTCGCCGACGCGATCGACCGTGGCCGCCATCTGGTCGTCGAAGCGGGCACCGGAACCGGCAAGTCCCTCGCGTACCTCGTCGCGGCGGCACGTTCGGGGCGCCGGGTGTTGATCGCGACGGCCACCAAGGCCCTGCAGGACCAACTGTCGGGCAAGGACCTACCCTTCGTGGCCTCCCACGCCGACACCCCCGTGGACTTCGCGGTGCTCAAGGGACGGTCGAACTACGTGTGTCGACAGAAACTCGCCGAACTCGCCCACGCCGCCGCCACCGGACAGGGCCAACTGGCCGGTACGGGCGGGCATCCGTCCCCCGCCGAGGTCGAGGCGATCACCGAATGGGCGGAAACATCGACGACCGGCGACCGTGCCGAGTTGGACGTCGAACCCGACCCGCGGACCTGGTCGGCGGTCTCGATGACCTCACGTGAATGCCCGGGTGCGTCCCGGTGCCCGATGGGCGCGACGTGTTTCGCCGAAGCCGCTCGGGATCGCGCCGCGCAGGCCGACGTGGTGGTCGTCAACCAGCACCTGTGGGGCCTGGACGTCGCCAACGATCACCAACTCCTGCCCGAACACGACGTCGTCGTGATCGACGAGGCACACCAGCTCGTCGACGTCGTGTCATCCACCGCCGGGATCGAGGTGACCGAAGGCCGCCTGCGTGACGCCACCCGGGCGGCTGCGGCGGTGCTCGAGGACCCCGACCTGATGGCCGGGTTGGACAACGTGGCCGCGGACTGGTCCGACACGCTGGTGCCGCTCGTGGGTGAGCGGCTCGTCGACGGGCCCGAAGGGGCGCTCGCCGACCTCGTCACCCTGGCCACCCACCGGGCCGATTCGATCCTGTCAGGTGTCCGGGCCGTGGATCCCGGTGGGCACCTGCAGGTCGCGACCCGGCGGGACCGCGCGGTGAACGTGCTGTCGGGGCTGCTCGAGGACCTGCACGCGTTCGCCGCCGACCCCGAAGGCGCCGTGGTGTGGGTCTCGGGCCCCCGGAAGCGACCGGCGTTGTGCCGGGCACCGATCGACGTGGCCGGGTTCCTCGCCGACAACGCCTGGGTCGACGTGACCGCCGTGCTCACCAGTGCCACGATCCCCGACGGGTTCGCGGCCACTGTCGGTCTGCCCGGGTCCGACACCGACCAGCTGCGACTGGGCAGCCCGTTCGACTACGAGCACAACACGATCCTGTACTGTCCGCCGACACTGCCCGCCCCCGGGAGCGACGGCTACACCGCGGCGTTGCACGACGAACTGGAAGCGTTGATCGAGGCTGCCGGCGGCGCGACGTTGGCGTTGTTCACGAGTTTCCGGGCGCTCGACGAAGCGGTCGACGAGCTGCGTGAGCGCCTCGACGTGCCGATCCTGAGCCAGCGGGACCGGCCCAAACCCGCGCTGGTCGCCGAGTTCACCACGGATCGGGCGACGTGTCTGTTCGCCACGCAGAGCTTCTTCCAGGGCGTCGACGTGCCCGGCGACGCGTGCCAACTCGTCACGATCGACCGGATCCCGTTCCCCCGCCCGGACGACCCGTTGCTGGCGGCCCGACGCGAGGCGATCGGCCGGGCGGCCTTCAGCCGGATCGCCG
>CAZVFF010000284.1:0-3250 GCA_964626395.1 uncultured Iamiaceae bacterium
GGCGGCACAATCTCCCACGTCTACCTGACCCTGACGCTCGCTCCGGCGCTGGTGCCCCAGGTGGTGCAGATCAAGGGCTTCTCCATGGGCGTCAACTACGGCTGCGGCAAGGTTCGGTTCCCCTCACCGGTCCCGGTCGGATCCAAGCTGCGGGTCGGTGTGGAACTGGCCGACGTGACCGACGTGAACGGCGGCGTGCAGATCCAGATGACCCTCACCTTCGAGGTCGAGGGCGCCACCAAACCGTCGTGCGTGGCCGAGGTGATCTACCGGTACCTCGTCTGAGCCGAACGGATGCAGGGGGTGGACACGAGGTGAACCCGGGGCTCGCCGATCGGTTCGAACGCACCGTCGACCTGCACGCCGACCTGGTCGCCGTGGAGACCACCGAGGGTCCCACGACGTTCGCCGAACTCGAAGGACGGGCCAACCAGGTGGCCGCCTGGCTCGTCGACGCCGGACTCGAACCGGGCGACCGTGTCGGCGTGGCGTTGTGGAACCGACCGGAACACCTGGAGATCCTGCTGGGCGCGTTCAAGGCCCGGATGATCCCGGTCAACGTCAACTGCCGGTACACCGCGGACGAGATGCGGTCACTGCTGACCAACGCGGATGCCGCCATGGTGGTCCACGAACCGACACTGAGCCTGGCCGCCTCGGAGGCGTGCACGGGAACCGACCGGATCCGCGTGACGATCGGCGACGAACTCGATCGGGCGTTGGATGCCCGGAGCCCGGAGCGCCCGGACATCCGACGTTCCGGGGACGACCACTACCTCCTCTACACCGGCGGATCGACCGGCACCCCCAAAGGGGTCCTGTGGCGTCAACGCGACCTGTTCGAAGCGACGATGTCGCCGTCGGAACGCCGCCGCCCCGGCAGCCGGATGCTGCCCGCCAGCCCCCTGACCCACGGCACCGCACAGTGGACCACACTCTCGACCCTGTTCAGCGGTGGCACCGTCGTGTTCGGTCCACCCCACGGGCTCGACCCGGTCGCGTTGTGGACCCGCATCTCCGAAGCCCGGGTGAGTCGCCTGGTGATCGTCGGCGACGCGTTCGCCGGCCCGCTCGTCGACGCACTCGACGCCGAACCGGACCGGTGGGACCTGTCGTCGCTGGTCGCGATCACCTCGGGTGGAGCACGTTGGTCGGCCACCAACCAGGACCGGATGCTCGAACACCTGCCCCACGTCGCGCTGGTGAACTCCTTCGGTGCGAGCGAGACCGGCGGACAGGGTTCCCAGGTGCGGTTCGCGGGTGCCGCACCGGTATCGACCATCGGCCTGCTGCGTTTCACCCCGGACGGTTCCACCACCGTGCTCGACCACGATCTGCGACCGGTGGAGCCCGGGTCGGGGCGGGTCGGGTTGCTCGCCCAGCACGGCGCCGTTCCCCTGGGGTACCTCGACGCACCCGAACAGTCCGCCCGGATCTTCCCGGTGATCGACGGTGAGCGGTACTCGATCCCCGGGGATCTGGCCATGATCGAAGCCGACGGCGACATCGTCGTGTTGGGACGGGATCGCAACGTGCTCAACACCGGTGGCGAGAACGTGTTCGTCGAGGAGATCGAGACGACCCTGATCCGTCACCCCGCCGTCGCCGACGCCGTGGTCGTCGGTATCCCCGACGACCGGTGGGAACACCGGGTCGCGGCACTGGTGCAACTGCACGAGGGCGCGACCGTGGACGCCGACACACTGGTCGAACACTGCGCCGCATCGCTCGCACGCTTCAAGCTTCCCCGCCACATCGGATTCACCGACGAGGTCCGGCACCTGCCGACCGGCAAGCTCGACCGCGCGTGGGCCACCGATACGATGGTGAAGCTCGTCACAGCACAAAGGAACGACTGAACACCGATGACCGAATTCAATCTTGCCGATGTGTTCGCCACCGTCGCGGAGACGGCCCCGGACACCGAGTGCATCGTGTGGCGCGACCGCAGGCTCACCTATGCCGAGGTCGCGGCGCGTTCCAACCGGTTCGCCCGGTTCCTGGTCGATCACGGTCTGGGGTGCCACACCGAACGTTCGGCGCTCGCCGGTCACGAATCCGGCCAGGACCACGTCGCGCTGTACCTGACCAACGGCAACGAGTACATCGAGGCGATGGTCGGTGCCTACGGCGCCCGGGTCGCCCCGTTCAACGTGAACTACCGCTACGTGGCCGAGGAGTTGCGGTATCTGCTGGAGAACTCCGGGGCGACCGCCGTGGTGTACGGCGCGAGTTTCGCGGCGACCCTCGCCGAGATCCTCGACGACCTGCCGAAGCTGCGACTGTTGATCCAGGTCGACGACGACGGGGGCGCCACCGGACTGCTGCCCGGCGCGCACGCCTACGAGGACATCGTCTCGGCCGGGGACGACCGCCGTCCCGGGGTCACCGTGTCGCCCGACGACCTGTACATCCTCTACACCGGCGGCACCACCGGCATGCCCAAAGGGGTGCTGTGGCGCCAGGCCGACATCTACGTCGCCGCGATGGGGGGACGCCCGATCGGCGGCGGCGGGGAACTCGCCGGCTACGACGCATTGGCCGAGTCGGCGTCGAACGCGCCCGGTGCGGTGCGCATGATGTGTGTCCCGCCGTTCATGCACGGCGCATCGCAGTGGGGCATCTTCAACACGTTCACCGCCGGCGGGACGATCGTCATCCAGGACGAGGTCCACCGCCTGGACCCCGCCGATGTGATCGGCACCGCGGCCCGTGAAGGGGTCGTGTCGCTGCTCAGCGTCGGCGACGCGATCGGCCGGCCGATGATCGAGGAGATGGAGACCGGCGACCACGACCTGTCGTCGTTGATGGTGCTCGTCAACGGCGGGGCACCGCTGAACTCGTCGCTGAAGGACCGGGCGTTGGCGGCCGTACCCACGATGATGGTCTACGACGCGGTGGGCGCCTCGGAGACCGGTGCGCAGATGACCCACTTCTCCACCGCAGGCGAAGCGGCCAGCACCGGGACGTTCCAACCCGGGCCCGACACCGTGGTCGTCGACGCGGCGTTCACCCGGGTGCTCGAACCCGGCGAGGACGCCACCGGTTGGCTCGCCCAACGCGGACGCGTACCGCTCGGCTACCTGGGCGACGCCGCCAAGACCGCCGACACCTTCCCGGTGATCGACGGGACCCGTTTCGCGATCCCCGGCGACCGGGCCCGCATCACCGCGGACGGCATCATCGAACTGCTGGGGCGTGACTCGGTGACGATCAACTCCGGCGGCGAGAAGATCTTCGCCGAGGAGGT
>CAZVFF010000285.1:0-3201 GCA_964626395.1 uncultured Iamiaceae bacterium
GGGCCCGCGGTCCCCGTGTGTAGGGCGCGAGGCCGGGCAGGGTGTCGGCGTCGACGTCGTCCAGGTCGGCAGCGGTGTACAGCGGCTTGACGTCGATGCCTTCGGGCAGTCGCGTGGCCAGGGTGTCGGGGTCGGCGCCCTTCAGGTCCCTGGAGGCCGCGTCCCGCCAATCGGAAAGATCATGAGGTTCCACGGGCCCCGATGCTACGGGGCGCCCCGGTCGGCGGTCACACCCGTGGTCGGCCCCCACCCGCCGTCGGCGCCCGTTTCGAACGTGGCCGTGTGCCCCCGGCCCCCCGGGCGGGGTGACGCGGGGCGGCGGCAGCGGTGGTCGCGGCACCGCATCACTAGGATCGGCGCGGTGTCCAAACGCATCGTGATCATCGGCGGCGGTCCCGCGGGCAACCAGGCGGCCACCACCGCCG
This sequence comes from uncultured Iamiaceae bacterium, assembly GCA_964626395.1. Taxonomy (GTDB): domain Bacteria; phylum Actinomycetota; class Acidimicrobiia; order Acidimicrobiales; family Iamiaceae; genus JAFDWI01. The sequence goes on from CAZVFF010000285.1 coordinate 426, forward strand.
CGAGGCTCGGTGCCGAGGTCACGCTCGTGGAACGGGACGTCGTCGGTGGAGCGGCGCACCTGTGGGACTGCATCCCGTCCAAGGCGATGATCGCCACCGGTGGCGCGCTCGCCGAGATGGAACGTGCCACGTCGATGGGGATGCGTTCGGTCTCGCCGGAACTGGACCAGATCGCGCTGTCCACCCGCATCCGCAACATCCAGGACCGGCTGTCGGGGTCGGTGCGCGGCCTGTTGGAGAGCCAGGGCGTGACGATCATGACCGGTTCCGGCACGATCGTCGGCCCCCACGAGGTGCGCGTCGACCACATCGGTGGTGACTCCGAGGTGCTGTCCGCGGACGCGATCGTGCTGTCCACCGGTAGTCGCCCCCGGATCCCCGACTGGGCGCCGATCGACGGCAAACGGGTCCTCACCACCCGCGACTCGTACCCGCCGCCCGAACCGCCCGAACACATCGTGGTGATCGGTTCGGGGGTGACCGGTGTGGAGTTCGTCCACATGTTCCGCTCGTTCGGTTCCGAGGTGACCCTGATCGTGTCGCGCCAGCAGGTGCTGCCCCAGAAGGACCCCGAGGTGGCCGCCGCGCTCGAGACGAACTTCCTGGACCGGGGCGTCGAGCTGTACAAGGGCGCCCGCGCCGAGGGGATCGAGGTCGACGACGACGGGATCGTGGTCGTGTGCAACGACGGCCGTCGGGCCGCCGGATCCCACGTGGTCTTGGCGATCGGCTCGATCCCCAACTCCGACGGCCTGGGCCTGGAGGAGGTCGGCGTCGCGCTGGACGGCGGTTACGTCGTGGTCGACCACAACTGCCGGTCCACGGTGTCGCACATCTACGCCGCCGGCGACCTGTCGGGCAAGCTGCCGTTGTCGTCGGTGGCGTCGATGCAGGGTCGCAAGATCGCCGAACACGTCATGGGCATGCACGAGTTGCAGCACCGGCACCTCGACTACGACAAGGCCGCGTCGGCGATCTTCACCGAACCGGAGATCGCTGACGTCGGCCTGGCCGAAGCCGACGCGTTCGCCGAAGGACGCAAGGTGCGGGTCACCAAGGTGCCCTTCTCGGCGTCCGCGAAGGCGTTGATCAACGACGACGCCCGCGGGTTCGTCAAGATCGTCTCCGACCCCGCCACCGGGGTGGTCCTGGGCGGGTCGATCGTGGGCCAGCACGCCGCCGAGCTGATCTCGGTGATCGCCCTGGCGGTGAACGCACGGTTGACGGTGTCGGACCTGGACGAGACGGTGCTGGTGCACCCCGCGCTGGCCGAGGCCATCACCGAAGCCGCCGAATAGTCCGGTCCGGTCCCGCCGCGCCACCCACGGCCCCACGCCACCCCGTTTTTGCGAACTTCGGGACATTTTCGGGTCCTGGACTCGAAGATCGCGCTGCATTCGGCCAGCGCGCTGCCGGTGGAGCGCGCCGAACCGATGGTGGGACGGCCGACCCGTGCTCGCGCGTTCGCCTCGCCACGTCGCGCGGCGGGGCGTGCGAGGATCCCGAGGCCATGAACGATGTCCGCGGTGCGTGTGGTGGACCTCTCGGAGTCGATGCGGGATCCTGCCCGACGTGTGGCACCCTCCGGGGGGGGGGACGCGTACCGACCGTCGTCGCCGTGCTGATCGGCTCGGTGACGGCGTTCTTCGCGATCGACGGGGGGCACCACACCTGGCCCGGGGGCCCCACCGGCAACGGCGGACTCGACCCCACCGACTTCCCCGCGTCGGCGATCGCCTGGTGCGCGTCGGGGCTCACCGCCACGCCGCCCCCGGTGGACGACTGCGCCGGCGTGCTGGCCGCCCACGGCCTCACCGGGGACACGGGAGCGACGGGCTCGTAGGATCCGGCCATGGCCGCCCACCCGTTCCGTTTCACCCTGCAGGCGTCGAAATGCCGTACCGTCGCCGAAGTCGTCGACGTGGCCCGCCGCGCCGAGGACCTCGGCTACCACGCGCTCACCATCGCCGACCATCTCGACACCCAGGTCGGCCCCCTCACCACACTGGCCGCCGCGGCACAGGCCACCTCCACGTTGCGGGTGGGCACGCTGGTGCTGTCCAACGACTACCGGCACCCCGTCGTGTTGGCCAAGGAGATCGCGTCCCTGGACCAACTGTCCGGCGGACGGCTCGTCTTCGGCCTCGGTGCGGGCTGGGCCGTCGACGACTACGAACGTGCCGGGATCGGAATGGACCGTCCCGGAATCCGCATCGAACGACTCACCGAGGCCCTCGACGTGTTCGACGCGTTCTTCACCGGCGAACCGATCGACCACGACGGCGAGCACTACCGGGTGCAGGGGATCGTGGGCGCACCCGAACCGATCCAACGGCCCCGACCTCCGTTGCTGTTGGGCGGTGGCGGCAAACGCATGCTGAGCCTCGCCGCACGCCGGGCCGACATCGTCGCCGTCAACGTCAACCTGGCCGGTGGACACATCGACGCGTCGGTCGGCCCGGACGCCACCGCGGAACGCACCGACGACAAGATCGCCTGGATCCGCGCCGCCGCCGAAGGGCGCGACACCGCCCCGATCCTGCAGGTCCGCCAGCACCTGGCGATGATCACCGACGACGTCCGGTCCATCGCCGAACTGTTCGCCGGCGCGCTCGGCCTCACACCCGAACAGGCCGTGGAATCGCCTTTCCAACTGGTCGGGTCGGTGGACCACATCGTCGAGATGCTCGAGGAACGGCGGGAACGTTGGGGCTTCACCGACATCGGGTTGTCCGCGGAAGCGATCGACGACATGGCCCCCGTGGTGGCACGCCTC
>CAZVFF010000286.1:0-3199 GCA_964626395.1 uncultured Iamiaceae bacterium
GACTGGTACGGACTGGGGTTCGGCCAGGGCCACGCGTGCGCCCGGGACAACATCGGCACCATCTGGGACGCCGCCACCAAGGTGCGCAGCGAGCGGGCACGGTTCCACGGCCCCGGTCCGGAAGGAAACTTCGTCGCTTCCGACCTGGGGTATCTGGCCCTCGGGATCACCGAACGGGCGGCGACCATGCGCGACGCGCAGTCGCCCGAGGTGCGTGAACTGGTGCGTGGCTACGTCGCCGGGTGCAACGCCGCGCTGACCGCGGCACGGGAGGAGGGGCGACTGTCGGGTTGGTTGGCCGACGCCGACTGGCTCGCCCCGCTGACCGAACTGGACGCGTACCGGATGGTCGTCGACGTCGGACTCATGGCCAGCGGACGGAACCTGATCGGGTTGATCGGTCGCGCCGAGGCCCCCGGTCCGGACGGACCGTGCCCGCCGGCGCCGATGAGTGCGCTCGGCTCCGCGAACGCGGCGTCGAACGGGTGGGCGTTCGGTTCGGACGCGACCGCCTCGGGTGGGGGCATGGTCGTCGCCAACCCGCATTTCCCCTGGTACGGCGAAGCCCGGTTCTGGGAGTGCCACCTGACGATCCCGGGTGAACTCGACGTCTACGGCGTCAGCCTCATCGGTCTGCCCGGGGTGCAGCTGGGTTTCAACGCGACGCTCGGGTGGACCCACACGTTCTCCCGGGGCAACCGGTTCACGCTGTACCGGTTGGATCTGGCCGCGGGGGATCCCACGCGGTACCGCTTCGGCGACACCGAACGCACCATGACCCCGACGACCCACACGGTGACGGTCCGGGACGCCGCCGGTGGCGGGGAAACGGTCGAACGGACGCTGTGGTCGTCCCACCACGGGCCGATGGTCAACCTGCCGCTGCTGGGATGGTCCGAGCAGGTCGGCTTCACCTACCGGGACGCCAACATCGACAACACCGGCATGCTGGAGCTGTTCCTCGGCATGGACCGTGCCCGGGACATCGACGAACTCGCACGGGTGCTGGCCGGCACCAAGGCGATGCCGTGGCTGAACACCTTGGCCGCGGACGCCACCGGGCGCACCTGGTACATCGACGCGTCGGCCACCCCGAACCTGTCGGCCGCGGCGCAACAGCGGTACCGCGAGCGTCTGGCGACCGACCCGGTGGCCGCGTTGTTGGCCGAGAACCGGGTCGCGTTGCTCGACGGATCCGAACCCGACGACGCCTGGGTGGACGCACCCGGGGCACGTTCACCCGGACTCGTTCCCCACGCCGAACTGCCGGCGTTGGAACGCACCGACGTGATCGTCAACGCGAACGATTCGCACTGGCTCACCAACGCACAGGAACCCCTCGAGGGGTACTCGGTGATGCACGGGTTCGAACGCACGGCGCGCAGTCTGCGGACCCGACAGAACCTGCTGGAGGTCGGCGCGTTGGTGGATCGCGGGGGCGTCACCCCGTCGGCGGCGCTCGCCGAGATCATGGCGTCGCGTTGTCTGACCGCGGACCTGCTGCGTGAAGACGTGGTGGCCCGACTGCGGGCGGCCGGTGGCGACCATGCCCGACTCGCCGACGTGCTCGAAGCCTGGGACGGGACCGTGGGGACCGACGCGGTCGGGGCCGTGGCGTGGCGGGAACTGCTGGCCACGTTCAGCCCCGCCGACCGGCTCGACGCAGGTGGGCTGTTCGCCACGGGCTTCGACCCCGACGATCCGCTCCACACCCCGCGCGGCCTCGCCGAGGCCGTCGACGACTTCGACGCGGTGCTGGTCGCGGCCGACGCCGCACTGGACGTGCTCGAACGGGCCGGCGTCGCCCCCGACGCCCGCCTGGGTGAGGTCCAGTGGACCCGCTGCGGCGACACGATCGTTCCGGTGCCCGGTGGGGGAGAGGTGGAAGGCGTCGCCAACGTGCTCGCCCCGCTGGGCGCGTTGGCGAGCCATTCGCTCGTACCCACACCCGGCGCTCCCGAGGTGTTCGCCGATCGGGGCGCACCGACCGGTCTGGGCGCGGGCGGTTACCAGGTCACCTACGGGACGAGCTGGCTGATGGCCGTCGAGTTCACCCCGGACGGTCCGGAAGGCCTCGGCCTGCTCGCCTACGGCCAGGCCGAGGACACCGCGAACGCGGGCGCGGTGGACGCCGCCCGGGCCCTGGCCGACGGCGCGTTCCGGCCGTTGTTGTTCACCGATGCGGACATCGACGCCGACGATCGACTCGTCACCGAGGCCCTGACGCCGAATTGAGCACGGTGCGGCGGCCACGGTACGGTCTGACCTCCCCGTAGAACGCAGAGGTGGTCCAGCCCCATGGCCGTCCCCAAGAAGAAGACATCGAAGGCCAAGACCCGCAGTCGGCGGGCGTCGGCCTGGAAGCTCGGCACCCCGGCCCGCAGCATCTGCCCGCGGTGCGGTTCCACCAAGACGCCCCACGTGGTGTGCGGCAACTGCGGTTGGTACGGCGGCCGTCAGGCCATCGACGTCGACTGAGACCGCCGTGGGGGACGGAACGAACGGTCTGCCCATCGCGCTGGACGCGATGGGTGGCGACCACGCGCCCGCCGCGATCGTCGAAGGCGCGCTGCGTGCGGTCGACGAACTGGGCGTGGACGTGCTGCTGGTGGGCCGGCCCGACGAACTGGGCGACACCGGTGGCTTGGAGGTGCTCGCCGCCTCCGAGGTGATCGCCATGGACGCCGACCCGGGCTCCGGTGTGCGCACCATGAAGGACTCCTCGTTGGTACGTGCCGCGGAAGCGGTGCGGGACGGCCGGGCCTCGGCGATGGTGTCCGCCGGGAACACGGGCGCGACGATGGCCAGCGCGTTGTTGCGGATGGGGCGGTTGCGCAAGGTCGCCCGCCCGGCGATCGCCACACCGATCCCGGTGCCCGGATCGGACCGTCCGACGATCCTGCTCGATTCGGGCGCCAACGCCGAGTGCCGGCCCGAGTGGCTGGTCCAGTTCGCACGGATGGGCGCGGTGTTCGCGCACCGCCGCTACGGGATCGACACACCGAAGGTCGGCCTGTTGTCGATCGGCGAGGAACCCGGCAAGGGCACACCACTGGTCGTCGAGACCCACGAACTGCTCGCGAACACCGATTTCGGTGCCTCGGGTGCGACCTTCGTCGGCAACGTCGAGGGGCGGGACCTGATGGGCGCCGGGGTCGATGTGGTCGTCACCGACGGGTTCACCGGCAATGTCGCACTC
>CAZVFF010000287.1:0-3192 GCA_964626395.1 uncultured Iamiaceae bacterium
GCACCCGGATCTCGGTGAGCACACCGGAGGCGGGCGAGGGCACCTCGGAGTCGACCTTGTCGGTGGACACCTCGAAGAGGGGTTCGTCGATCTCGACGGTGTCGCCCACCGCTTTGAACCACTGGGTGATCGTGCCTTCGGTGACGGTCTCACCGAGCTGGGGAAGGGTCACATCTGCCATTGGCGGGCTCGCTCCTTTGCGAGGTTGGTCGATCAGGTGTGCAGACCCCGCCCGGTCAGGGCCAGGATCGTTTCACCGAAGTTCTCCGACAGGGTCGGGTGCGGTTGGATGAGTGCGGCGACGTCGTCGACGGTGGCTTCCCAGTTGACCGAGAAGTAGCCCATGCCGAGCTGTTCGGTCACCCAGGGTCCGGACATGTGAACACCGAGGATGCGTCCGGCCTTCCCGTCGGCACCCTTTTCGGCGACGATCTTCACCGAGCCTTCGGTTTCGCCGACGATCAACGCCCGCGAGGTGCCACCCCAGGGGTGTTTGACGGTGACGACGTCGTGGCCGGCTTCGCGGGCGGCCTGTTCGGTCAGGCCGGCCCAGGCGATCTCGGGGTGGGTGTACACGCACCACGGCACCCCCGAGTAGTCGATCGGCACGGCCGTTTCACCCAGGATCTGTTTGACGACCAGCATCGCTTCGGCGAATCCGATGTGCGCGAGGCCCGGCGTGGCGATCAGGTCGCCGACCGCCCAGACGTTCTCGACGCCGGTGCGGCACAGTCCGTCGACCTCGACGAAGCCGTGGTCGTCGATGCGCACACCGACCGACGGGTCGACGAGTCCGTCGGAGACCGGTCCGCGCCCGGTGGCGACGATCACGACGTCGCATTCGACGTCGTCGCCGCCTTCGACGTGCACGGTGGTGCCCGAATCCGACGGGGTGTGGCCGTTCACACGGGCGCCGGTGGAGATCTTCACGCCCCGCTTGGCCAGCGAGCGTTGCACGGGGCGGACCACGTCCGCGTCGGCGCCGGGCAGCAGTGCGGGCAGCGCCTCGAGCAGGGTGACCTCGGATCCGAGGTCGATGAACGTGGACGCGAACTCGCACCCGATGACGCCGCCGCCGATGATCACGATCCTGGCCGGCACCCGGTCGAGTTCGAACACCTCGTCGGAGGTCAACACGACCTTCCCGTCGATGGCGAAACCCGGGATCGTCTTCGGCGCGGACCCGGCCGCGAGGATGACGTTGTCGCCGACCAGTTCGGTGGTCGACCCGTCGGATCCGGCGACGACGACGGTGCGGTCCCCACGCAGCGAACCGGTGCCTTCCACGACGGTGACCTTGCGGTTCTTCAGCAGACCGGACACCCCGCCGACGAGTTTGGCGACCACGTCGTCCTTGCGGGCGAACAGCGCCGCTGCGTCGACGGTCGGTTCCGAAGATGTGATCCCGAACTCGGCGGCGCCGGCGACGGTGCGGCGAACCGCGGCGGCTTCGAGCAGTTCCTTCGCGGGGATGCACCCGCGGTTCAGGCACGTGCCCCCCACGGTGTCCTTCTCCACCAACGCGATGTCCAGCCCGGCCGCGGCGCCGTACAGCGCTGCCGCGTATCCGCCGGGTCCTGCCCCGATGATGACGACGTCGTATGTGTCAGCCAGCGTGACCACCTCCTCGTGAACGTCCCTCACCCTATCCGTTGCCCGGCGCGCCCGTTCGGGGCCCGACGGGCACATCCGGTGGTCGGCTCAGCGGGCGACGAGGAACAGTTGCAGCGCGGACGCGCCGAGGATCGCCACACCGCACAACACGGCGGCGATGATCAGACGTCGGGTGCTCACGGGATGCGAGTCTACGGGTGTTCGGATCCCGTGGCCCCACCTGCGAGACTGTCCGGGTCCCTGTCCGGTCCCGGAGGTTCCCTGGCCATGCGTGATGCACTCGGTGCGGTGCAGTCGGTGCTCGTGTTGGGTGGCACCTCCGAGATCGCCCGGGTCACCTGTGAGCGTCTCATCCGCGAGGGTCACACCCGCCGTGTCGTGTTGGGGGTGCGCGACCCGGAGGCCGCGGGCGACACGATCGGGGCCCTGGAACGGGCCGGCGCGACCGACGTGGACACGTTCGTGTTCGACGCGGCCGACCCGGCCGCACACGTGCCCGCGATCGACGCGGTGTTCGCCGACGGCGGAGACATCGACGTCGTGCTCGTCGCGTTCGGGGTGCTGGGTGACCAGGACGCGTTCGAGGACGATCCGGTCTCCGCCGCCGAGGCGGTCGTGGTGAACCACGCGGGCGTCGTGTCGTCGGGTCTGGCAGCGGCCCGTGGTCTGCGGGCCCAGGGGCACGGGCATCTGGTGTTCCTGTCGTCGGTGGCCGGTGAACGGGCGCGACGTTCGAACTTCGTGTACGGCTCGTCCAAGGCCGGGATGGACGCGTTCGCGCAGGGGTTGTCCGATTCGCTGGTGGACACCGGGGTGGACGTGACGATCGTGCGGCCCGGGTTCGTCCACACGAAGATGACCGCCGGACGTGAACCGGCACCGTTCTCGACGACCCCGGGTGTGGTCGCCGACGCGATCGTCGACGGAATCACCCGGCGTCGCCGGATCGTGTGGGTGCCGGCGGCGTTGCGGTGGGCCTTCAGCGGTATGCGGCACCTACCGACCCCGTTGTGGCGTCGGGTCTCCGCCGATGCCTGAGACGGTCGGCCGGCGGCCGTTGCCGGTGGCCCTGGTGGTGGCGATGCGCCCCAAGCAGTGGGCGAAGAACGTGTTGGTTTTCGCCGCGCCCGGTGCGGCCGGGGTGTTGACCCGTCGCACCGAGTTCGCCGAGACGGTCGTGGCGTTCGTGGTGTTCTGTGCGGCGGCGTCGGGCACGTACCTGTTGAACGACGCCGGCGACGTGGAAGCCGACCGGTTGCATCCCACGAAACGGTTCCGGCCGATCGCCACCGGCGAGGTGCCCGTGGCGGTCGCCCAGGCCGTCGGTGGCGTGCTGATCGCGGTGGCGGTCGCCGGGTCGTTCCTGGCGCACTGGCAGCTGGCGGTGGCCGTGGGCGGCTACGTGGTGTTGACCACGACCTACACCGTCTGGTTGAAACACGTCGTGATCTTCGACGTGGTGGCGATCGCGGCGGGGTTCGTGATCAGGGCGATCGCGGGCGCCGCGGCGACCGGTGTGGAGATCTCGAACTGGTTCTTCATCGTGGCGACGTTCGGGTCGTTGTTCATGGTGGCCGG
>CAZVFF010000288.1:0-2520 GCA_964626395.1 uncultured Iamiaceae bacterium
GACGTGTCGAATTCGGCGAAACGGGGCGACTCCAACAGGTCGATCGTCTGGGTGGGAACGCCGACGAAGTTCGTGACCTTCTCACGTTCGATCAACTCGAGGGCCCGTTTGGCGTCCCAGCGGTACATCATCACCAGCTTCAGGCCGCTGACCATCGTGCCCAACAGGACCGGCACCGAACCGGTCACGTGGAACAACGGGACGATCAGGATGAACACCCGCTCGTCGGGCCCGTCGGGTGCGTCACCGTCGGATCCGGAACGCAGCTTGTCGATCCCGGCCCGTGCGGCGTAGCCCAACAACGCGTTGACGACCGCCCGGTGGGTGGACACCGCCCCCTTGGACCGGCCGGTCGTGCCCGAGGTGTACAGGATCGTGGCGTCGTCGTCGGTGTCGATGTCCACGTCGGGCATCGTGCCGCCGGCGACGGCGAGGTCGTCGAAGGCGACGACGCCGGTCCGGTCCACCTGCGGGGCGCGGGGGTCGTCGAGACGCACCCCGACGAGCGTGATGTCGTGCTCCGCGCAGAACGCGGCGGTGCGTTCGACCCGTTCGGCGTCGGCGACGAGCACCTTCGGTTCGGAGTCCCCCAGGGCGAAGGCCAGTTCGTCTTCACCCCACCACGAGTTGAGTGACACCGCGATCGCCCCGACCGACACCGCGGCCGCCCAGGTGACGATCCACTCGGGGTAGTTGCGCATCGCGATCGCGACCCGGTCGCCCTTGCCGACACCGTGGTTCGCGACCAGCCCGGCGGCGACCTCGTCGACCCGGCGGGCGAACTCGGCGAAGCTCCACCGTTCGTCCTCGTACACCAGGAACGTGGCATCGCCACGGGCGCGGGTCGATTCGACCAACTCGCGCAGGGTCTGCGGGGCGTGGGTGCACACCCGGGTGGGCACGCCCCGGATCTCGACGGTGGACAGGGCCAGGAACCCGTCGTCTGCGAGTACGGCGTCCTGGGCTTCATCGAAGGTCATCGTCACGTTCGCCACCCTAGAAGCCCGTCGGGTCGGAACGTGACGCCGGGTCGTACCCGGGTCGGGTCGGTCCCCCGGTCCGGTCGGTGGGGCCCGGATCCGCAGCGACCGCACGCAGCCGGCCGGAAACCGCGCGACCCCCGGGCGATCCCGACGTCCACGGTGGCTACGCTCGGCGGCCATGGCCGAACCGACCCGCTGGGTGACCGACACCGCCGAAGGACACTCGGGCCGTTACATCGAACGGTTCCGCGCCATGGCCGCAGAGGGGCGGGATCTGGAAGGCGAGGCACGGTTGGTGGACGCGATGGCCCCACGGGCCGCCCGGGTCCTCGACGCCGGGTGCGGACCGGGCCGGACCTCGGGTGCGCTCGCCCGCATGGGTCACCACGTGGTCGGGGTCGACGCGGATGCCGAACTGATCGAAGCGGCCCGGGTCGACCACCCGGGGCCGCATTACGTCGTCGCGGACCTATCCGAGCTGGACCTGGCCCCCCACGGCGAAGCGGACGGGTTCGACGCCGTGGTGTGCGCCGGCAACGTCATGCCGTACCTGGCACCCGGAACCGGCGGCGCGGTCATGGCACGGATCGCCGCGCACCTGGTACCCGACGGGTTCGCCGTGGTCGGGTTCGGCACGAACCGTGGCTACACCCTCGCCGAGTTCGACGCCGACTGCGCCGCGGCCGGGCTGGTGCTCGAGCACCGGTTCGCCACCTGGGACCTGCGACGGTGGCACGACGACGCCGATTTCGCCGTCACCGTGCTGCACAGGCCCTGAACCCGCGCCGGCAACGGTCCAGGCCCACGGGCGCGTCCGCGGACGCGCCCGCCGGCGCGGGCCGGGTCGCCGGCGCTGCGCACCCGGGGGACCGCACAGTCCAGTGTCGGAGCGACAATCGATGAACTCCGACCCTTTCGGCCACCGATTGTCGCTACAAGGTGGTCCTCGCGGATCCCCCGAGAGAAGATCCAGGGAACCAGGCGGCGTCCGCGGACGCGCCCGTGGGCGCCGGACGTCGGGGGTCGCCGGTCAGCCGGCGGCGTTGGCCCGCTCGATCAATCCGGTCAACTGGTCGAGGTCGAACGCGCCACCCAACATCGGTAACAGGCGCCGCAGCGGGAACGGGCCGATCATCCGCACCAGGGACGCATCGTCCAACACCGGGGTGAGGTCGCCGAGCGCGCTGGTGCGCATCGCGTCGAGCAGTAGTTCCCGTCCGGTCGGGTGGGCGAGCCATTCGGCGAGCGAGGAGTACGCGTCCAGGTCGAACCGGGGCGGGGAGCCGGGCAGTTCGACGGTCTCGACCAGGCGCACGTCCCGGGACGACGCCGCGACCGCGATCCGGTACACGCCGGGGTCGAAGACCCACCCGTGGGCGGCGACCGACCACCGCGCCAGGTCCCGGCGGGTCAACGCGACGTTCATCCGTTCGGTCTGCCCGGGTTCCAGGTGGACCTTGGTGAACGCCCGCAGCTCGTGCACCGGGCGGGTTACGGGTGCTTCGACGGCACCGACGTAGACCTGGACGACCTCGGC
>CAZVFF010000288.1:2530-3186 GCA_964626395.1 uncultured Iamiaceae bacterium
GGCGCCGGCGACGTCACCGGTGTTGGTGACGGTCGCGGCGATCTCGACGACCGGGTCGTCGAGCGCGACGTCGACGCCGTCGTCGAGGACCTCCACGGTCAGGTCGCGATACTCGAACGACGTGTACGACAGGCCGTGCCCGAACGGGTACGCGACGGGGACGTCGAGCGTGTCGTAGTGGCGGTAGCCGACGTAGATGCCCTCACCGTGGTGCACTTCACGTTCGGAGCCGGGAAAGTGCAGGTGGGAGGGGTTGTCCGCCAAGCGGTACGGGATCGATTCGGTGAGCTTGCCCGACGGGTTCACCGCCCCGGTCAACAGGTCGGCGACCGCACCACCGCCGGCCTGACCGCCCAACCAGCACTCGAGCACCGCGGCGACGTCGTCGGCGAAATCCGTGATGGTCACCACCGAACCGTTGGCGAGCACGACGACGGTGTCCGGCCGTGCCCGGGCGATCGTGGCGATCAGGTCGAGCTGGTCGGCGGGCAGCGCCAACCCGGTGCGGTCGAACCCCTCGGATTCGGCCGAGGCGGGCAACCCGGCCACGATCACGACCGCGTCGGCACCGTCGATCCGGTCGACGGCCTCGGACACGAGGCGGCGGCGGGCGGCGATGTCGCCGTCTGCATCCAGGGTGTACCCGGCGGCGAAGT
>CAZVFF010000289.1:0-3164 GCA_964626395.1 uncultured Iamiaceae bacterium
TCAACGACGCGTGCCGGATCTCGAGGTCGGGTGGCGGCGCGGTCGTGGTGGTCGTCGTCCCCGCGGTGACCGCCACGGTGACCGCGGTCCGTGCGGTCGTGCTCGTGGTGGGGTGGTGTCCCTCGTCGGCGCCGGTCGCGCCGCACGACGTTCCCACGGCGACACACACGAGCGCGATGGTCGTGACGGACCGCTTCAATCGACGGTTGTGCATGCCCCGGGCTCCATGAGGGCTCCGATGCTACCCGCCCGTATCGCCCGGTGCCCCCGGTTCCGTGCCGGATGGTGTCGACGCGGTTCCCGCCGGTCCCCGGGTCGTGGTCGGGGCGGCACACGTCCCGTCGGGCCCCGTCGACCCGCCCGGGCATCCCGCTGCGGAGGTGGGCACGTCGAAGGTGGCGGACCCGCCCGCGCCGAGGTGGCCGATGTAGCCGCCGGTGTGACCGGCGTGGTCCCAACCCTCGGGCAGGGTGGTCGCGAACACGTGGGTGGGGTCGTCCCAGGCGGGTTCGGTTTCCGCGTGGGTCCACAGCTTGAAGGTGAGCTGGAGGCCCCGGACACGAGCGCAGACGTGCCACGGTGCTTCCACGACCGAGCTGTACCAGCCGTTCTCGTCCGCCCAGCGTCGACCCACCACGCCGGACACGTCGAACGTGGCGGCCGGCTCGTTGACGCCACCGACGCGGGCGGTGTCCCAGGTGTTCACCCACACGTACCAGCTCGCGGTGGACCACACGTTCTGGTTCACCGTGATCGCCCGCGTCGCCCCGTACGGGTCCGCCGCCGGTGCGATCCGGAGCGCCAGACCCGGTTGGACCGGGTCCGGACGGTCCTCGCCGAAAGCGATGTCGTTCCAGGTGATGCACGCGTCCTGGTCGACCGTCACCGGGGAACCGGCCCGCCAGAACACCTCGCGTACGCCGAGTCCCCCCACACCTTCGGGCACCGTGACGGTGATCGTGTCGTCGACCACCCCGAAGTCGTAGGTGCCGGCCCCGTCCGTGGTGAGTGCGGCGTCGTCGATCCGTGCGGGAACGGTCGTCGTCGTGGTGGTGGTCGCGGTCGTGGTGGTCCGCACGGTGGTCGGGGTGCGCTCGGTCGTTGCGGATTCCCGCTGGGTGCCCGAGGCGCATCCGGAGACGATCACGGCTGCGACGACCACGAGCCGTGCGACGTGACCCAGCGCCCAGAACGTCGTGGTGTTCGGACCCGTCCCCGGAGGTTTCGCCCGGATTCGCGCCGATCCGGGGGTCGGCGTCATCCCGGCGCGGCGGCCGTTTCCCCGGTGGGTACCGCCTCGCATCCGGGGGTGTCGGCCAGGTCCGGGACGATGCAGGTCGGTGTGGTCGTGAAGCCACTGAACACCGCGGTCCGACCGGGACGCATGTGGCCGACGTAGCCGCCCGAATAACCGGCGTGGTCCCAACCTGCGGGCAGGGTGGTCTCGAACACGTGGTCGGGGTCGTCCCAGGCGGGCTCGGTTTCCTCGTGGGTCCACAGTTTGAAGGTGAGTTGCAACCCCCGGGTGCGGGCGCACACGTACCAGGGCGCGTCGACGAGATCGTTCCGGAATTCGCCGTTCTCGTCCGTACCCCACGAGCCCACGATCCCGGACAGGTCGAACCTCTCGACACCCTCGTAGGGATCACCGGGGCGGCTCGTGTCCCAGGTGTTGACCCAGATCAGCCACACGGCCGAGTAGAAGATGTTCTGGTTGACCGTGATGCCCTTGACCCCGTCGCCGTCCGGTCCGGACGGCGCGATGCGCATCGCGAGACCCGGTTGCGCCACACCTCCGCTCTGGCTGAATGCCAGGGTGTCCCAGGTCGTGCAGGACTGCTGGTCCGGGTAGTACGGGTCGTCGGTGTCCCAGAAGAACTCGCGTGCGTTCTCGTCGGGCGAGGGCGTCCCGTGAACCACGGTGAGCCGGTCGCGGTCCCCGGCGTAGGTGTAGACCGTGCCGTCGGCAGCGGTCAGGGTGGCGTGGCGGACCGGACCGGACTCGTCACCGAAGATCGGGTTGCAGGCCGTTGCGGCCAGCATGGCCGCCACCAGGAGTGCCGGAATCGCCACCCGTCGATTTCGCCCCATCCCGACCTTCCTTGCCGGCGGATCCGTTCGCGACACTACCCGCTCGCTCCGACATCGTTCAGCGCCGCCCGGCACTCGGGGGTGTCGACCATGTCCGGCACCAGACACAGGGGTGCCGTGGTGAAGCCGCTGAAGGTCGCCGTCCGGTTCTCGAGCAGGTGGCCGATGTAGCCGCCGGAGTAGCCGGCATGGTCCCAACCCTCGGGCAGGGTGGTTTCGAACACGTGGGTGGGGTCGTCCCAACCCGGCTCGGGTTCACGGTGGGTCCAGAACTTGAAGGTCAATTGCAGACCCCGGGTCCGGGCACAGACGTACCAGGGGGCGGGAATGTAGGCCCGGACGGTCCCGCCCGCGCCGTCGGGGACGGTCTCCCGGACGATCGAGTTGAGGTCGAACGACTCGATGCCCGTGTTCTCGGCTACGTTCGCCGGGGTCCCCGGTGGCGCGTACCAGGTGTTGACCCACATGACCCAGTAGGCGTGGGCGTAGATGTTCTGGTTGATCGTGATCCCCTTGATGCCGGTGCCGTCCTCACCGGTCGGCGCGATGCGCATCGCGAGACCCGGTTGGGTGATGTCACCGTTCTCCTTGGTGGAGACGTCGTTCCAGGTGACGCAGGATTCCTGGTCGGCGTAGTAGGGGTGGTCGGTGTTCCAGAAGAACTCGCGGACGTTGCCGTTGGGAAACGGTGCAGGCGCGGTCGCCGTGACCACGTCGTCGTCACCGATGAAGGCGTATCGGGACCCGTCGGGTGCGGTCAGGGTCGTGTGGCGTACCGGCCCGGATTCGTCGCCGAAGATCGGGTTGCAGGCCCCCGCGACCAGGACGATCAACAACAGTGATGCCGAAACTCGTACCCGGACCCGTCGCTGTGACATCCGCTGGTTCCCTCCGTTCGCTCCCTGTGCCTGTGGATCCTACCCGACGATCTCCGAAGCGAAGACACCGGGTGGGCACCATCCGGTGTTCGAGGGTGACATGCCCGGGATCGCACGGCGTGTGATCGCGGCGGTCCGAACGCCTCTCGACGCTCGGACCACCGGTTGTGGAGCTGGAGGGAATCGAACCCTCGT
>CAZVFF010000290.1:0-3142 GCA_964626395.1 uncultured Iamiaceae bacterium
GATGTGGCCGAACATGTCGGGCAGGTAGCCGACCGGCATCGCGCCGCCGAAGTCCGCCGCGCGGGCCAGACCGGCCTGCATGTTCCGCACGATCGTCTCGCCCGACACCCCGAACTCGTCCATCAGGATGTACCACGGACCCATCAGCAACCGTCCGGACCGGCCGAGCCGTTCCAGTTCGGCGGCGTCGTCGGGACGGATCTCCAGGTGGTCGTCGACGACCGCCATCTGGCCGTCCAACATGAAATGGCGGTAGTCGGCGTCCGAATCCAACAGGGCGATCGTCTCGGTCACCAGGTCCACCAGTTCCATCCGGAACGACTGGAACGTGCGGTACCATTCGCGGTCCCAGTGGGTGTGGGGGACGATGTGCACGGTGCGGGTCATGGTCCGAGAGCGTAGAGGCCCGCGCGTTCGGACCCCGGCGTCGATGTGTCGCGGGTAGCATCGGCGACCGTGAAATTCGTGATGCTCTCAACGCTCGGTCCCGATGGTGCCGCCCGCATGCGGGAGAACCCGGCCCGGCTCAAGGAGGTCAACGCGGACGTCGAGGCGATGGGTGTCGAGGTGCTCGCCCAGTACGCGCTCCTCGGTCAGTGGGACTTCCTGAACATCCTCGACGCCCCCGACGAGAAGGTGATGGCACGGGTCGCGATGACCCTCGCCGCACGCGGCACGTTGAAGACGATGACGATGCCGATCGTCGACGTCGACGAGTTCATCGCCGCGATGGGCGACGGGATCTGACCCGGATCGTCCGAGGTCACCGCCGGCGGTGACCTCTCAGACCCACCAGGTGGAACGTCGTCGTTCCCGGCGCACCTCGTCGGCGCTGAACACGGTGGGGATCCGCACGTCGTCGGAACGTCGACGGATCCGGTAGCCCGACGCGGTCACCTCGACCACGGTGAACCCCTTGGACCAGGTGCCGTCGAACGCGTTGCGGACCTCGACGCGGGTGCCGGCACGCAGGGCCGGTTCGGCCGTGGTGGGTTCGCCCGTGCCGTCGCCGTCGTCGTCCATCACGCACGAGCATACGGCGCAGGGACGGACCGGTCCGGCGATCGGTGATCCCACCGGCCGACCGGGCGACGGTAGGCTGCGGCGGGTGGCACGCGGTCGGGCACCCACCCTGCGGATCGAACGGGAAGCGTGGGGGTCGGGGCACGGGTTCGTGGTCGGGATGGACGAGGTCGGCCGCGGAGCCTGGGCCGGGCCGGTCAGCGTGGGCGCCGCGGTGCTGCCCACCGGGCGTCGGGTGAACGGCGTCCGTGACTCGAAACTGCTCGACGAGGCCGAACGGGAACGGTTGTTCCCGCGGATCGCCGACTGGTGTGTGGCGTGGTCGGTCGGCCATGCCGACAACGACGAGTGCGACGAGTTGGGCATGTCGGCCGCGCTCGCGCTGGCCGCCGCACGCGCCCTCGACGCGCTCGGGTTGCGACCCGACCTGGTGCTGTTGGACGGCCCGTTCGACTTCCTGTCGACCCACGACGCGCACCGGGGCGTGCCGGTCCGCCCGGTCGTCGGGGGCGACGCCGCGTGCCTGTCGATCGCGACGGCGTCGATCCTGGCCAAGGTCACCCGCGACCGGATGATGCGTGACCTCGCACCGGCGTGCCCGGCGTTCGCGTTCGAGACGAACAAGGGCTACCCCGCGCCGGTGCACCGTGCCGCGCTGCGTACACACGGGCCGACCCGGTGGCATCGGCGTTCCTGGGCGTTCATGGACGACCTGCCCGGGCACGAACGGTACGTCCGACCGGAACCGGGCGGCGCCGGTGCCGACCAGCCGAGCCTGTTCGCCCCCGACTGGTCGTGACCGATCCGGCCGGCCGGGAGGTTCGGGCACGCCGGTAGTCTGGGCGCTGTGGTCGACCGAGGAGGACCCGTGATGTCGTTGCGAACCCGATCCGGAATCGTGTCCGGCGTGGACGCGCTGCCGGGGCGTCCCACCCCGGTGCCCGTCGCCGACGCGAACCGGGTCACCGGCAACCCGATGACCCCGCCGTTCCCCGACGGGATGGAATCCGCGGTGTTCGGCACCGGGTGCTTCTGGGGCACCGAGGAGTACTTCTGGAAGCTGCCCGGGGTGTGGACCACCGCGGTCGGGTACGCCGGTGGCACGACGCCGAACCCGACCTACGAGGAGGTGTGCAGCGGGCGCACCGGGCACGCCGAGGTCGTGCTCGTCGTGTACGACCCGGCCGTGGTCTCCTACGAGGACCTGCTGGCGGTGTTCTTCGAGACCCACGACCCGACCCAGGGCATGCGTCAGGGCAACGACGTGGGTACCCAGTACCGCTCCACGATCCTCACCACCACCGACGACCAGTACCGACGTGCCGTCGCCGGCCGGGACCGTTTCGCGGCGGTGGTCGCCGACTCCGGTGGCGGGCCGGTCACGACGATCGTCGAACCCCTCGACGGCCGGTTCAACTACGCCGAGGACGTCCACCAGCAGTACCTGGACAAGAACCCGTTCGGTTACCGCTGCCACGTGCGGACCGGGTTGAGTTACCCCGCCGGGTGACCGCGTAGCATGGAACGTCGTGGCTGAACGGAACCCGTCGAAGCAGCGCCGACAGGCGCGCAACCGTGCCGAACGTGAAGCCCGCGCCGCGCGCTCCAAGGCGGCGAACACCCCGGCCGAGGACCGCCGCGCACCGGTGGCCGAACCCGAACCGCGGCGTCGCCGTCGTCGCTCGACCCCGGAGGCCGAACCCGCCGGGCCCGTCGCGGAGACCCGTGCCGAACGCCGGGAACGGCGTCGTCGTGAACGGGTCGGCCAGGACGAGATCGAAGCCCGCGCCCGTGAGGTGCTCGAGGCGTCCGGGGACCACGACGGTGACGACACCGTCGATGACGGTCCGGGAGTCGCCGCGGTGACGCCGACGCCGGCCCGGCGCAGTTCCCCGGTGTTCTCCGCCCGGCACCGTCACCTGGTCGCCGAGGCCACCGCGGACGCCGCCCCGGCCCGCACCCACCTCGGTGTCGCCGAAGCGACCGGCGTCGCGGCGACCGGCCCGGGGCGTCGCGGTGCCGAACGGGCCGCGGCGGCGACCCCGGCCCGTGGCCGCCCCGCCGACCGTCCGACGAGCCGCGGCAGTGGCTAGGCCCGGGCCGGGGGCCGGGGCACGGG
>CAZVFF010000291.1:0-3118 GCA_964626395.1 uncultured Iamiaceae bacterium
GAACAGGGCTTTGTCGATTCCGGTGTCGGTCATGGGGCACCTCTGTCGTGGGGTGGCCGGTGGACCGGTCGACGGCGAACCGTCTCGGGACGATCGTAGTCAAAACGCGGTGACCGGAACGGCCCCGGAACGGGCCCTCCGAGCCGGTCATCGGTCACCCGTGGGACGGGCGCCCCGACACCGCGCCGGCCGGTCGGCTCCCTCCGGGCTCGACCGACCGGCACTCCCCGGTGCGCCCTACCCGGCGTGGCGGGTACGGCGCTGCAGGACCCAACCCACCAGGGCCAGCGACAACCCGAGCAGCAACACCTGGGACAACGGCGACCCGGTGCGGGCCAGCGTCCCCTGGGCCGTTCCCCGAACAGCACGCGACCCGTCCGGGGCGCCGCTGCCGGTGTCACCAACGTCACCAGCTCCAGCGGCGACCCGGATCGTCAACTGGTTCGAGTTCGCCGGGTCGAGGTTCGTGTCGCCGGAGTAGACCGCGGACACCGTCGACAGCCCCTCGGGCAACGCGTCGGTCGACAACGACGCCGTACCGTCGGCAGCGACGGTCACCGCTCCGCCCAGGGGCACACCGTTGACCGAGAACACCACCGACCCGGTCGGGGTGGCCCCCGCGGGGCTCTCCACCCCGACGGTCGCGACGAACTCGATGGTGTCACCCGGCGTGGTGCTCGTCGCCGACGACGTCAACGCGAGCACGGTGGAACCCGGCTCGACGACGAACCGCACCGGAGCACTCGCAGCGCCGTTGAAGTTGCCGTCACCGGAGTATTCGGCGTGCACCGGGGTGAAACCGACCGGCAGGGTCGCGATGTTCAAGGTCGCCTGCCCGTCGCGGATCGGCACGGCATCCCCCAACGGGGTCGCGCCGGCGAAGAACCGTGCCGTTCCGGTCGGTTCACCCTCGGCCGGGTCGACCGGCGCCAACAACGCGGTGATGGTGATCATCTGCCCCGCGACCGCGGGCGCGTCGGGTTCGACGACCTCGACGGTGACGCTGCCCGGGCCGATGTCGGTGCCCTCGTCCGACGACGCCGACGGGTTGAAACCGTCATCGCCGGAGTAGGCGGCCGTGACCGTGTGGTGTCCGACACCCAACCCGGTCGCCGTGAGTGACGCCGACCCGTCGGGGTCGACGGACGCCTCCCCGATCTCGGCACCGTCGACGCTGAAGGTCACCGTGCCCGACGGTGTCCCCGCCGCGGGCGTCACCGGCGCGACCGACGCGGTGATCGTGACCGGATCCCCGAGGGAACCGCCCTCGGTGGGCACCGACACCGTCGTCCGGGTGTCACCCTTGTTGACCGTCTGGTTCAGGGGCGCGCTCGTGGAACCGGCGAGCGACGCGTTGCCCGAGTAGGTCGCGGTCACCGCGTGCAACCCCGTGGACAGCCCGTCGGTCGAATACGTGGCCCGTGCGGAACCGTCGAGGGGCACCGACCCACCCGACGGCGTACCGTCGACGTTGAACTGCACCGAGCCCGTCGGTGTACCCACCGAGCCCGAGGTGGCGGTCACCTCCGCGGTGAACGTGACGGGCTCACCGGTGACGGTCGGATTCTCCGAGGTCGACAACGCCACGGCCGAATCCGCCTGGTTCACCTGTTGGGGGAACAGGTCCGACACGGCCTCCTCGAAGTTCGCATCCCCCGAATAGGTCGCCACCACCGTGTGGGAGCCGACGTCGAGGGACCCGGTCGTGAAGTCGGCCTGGCCGGTGGCGTCCAGGGGCACCCCCGATGCGGTCGGGGTCCCGTCGACGGTGAAATCGATCGTCCCGGACGGGGTGAACGCCGAACCATCCACCGGGCTCACGCTCGCAGAGAAGGTCACCGTTTCGCCCGACACCGACGGGTTCAGGGTCGATGCGACCAGCAGAGCGGTCGGCATCGGAGCGACCATGAAGTCCTCCGTCGCCCCCGACGGCGCGAAATCACCGGGGTCGTCGGGGGTGAACCGGGCACCGATCTCGTGCGCACCTCCGTCGAGTGCACCGATCGTCGTCGTGGCGTACCCCGATGTGTCGGTGGCCACCGGCGCACCCACGTCGGCACCGTCGACGGCGAACTGGACCGTGCCGCTCGACCCGCCGGGCCCTCCCGGCGAGACGACCTGTGCCCCGGCGACGAAACCGACACCGGCGATCGGGGTGGGCGGGTCGACCTCGACGCTCGTGGCGGTGTCGAAGGTCTGCGTGAAGGTGACCGTCACGTGACCGTCGTCGCCGTCACCGGTCGGGCCGGTTCCCGGGGTCCCGAAACCCTGTGAGGCGTTGAACACGCCGGGGGCGACGTGGTTGGCCCCACCGGCGCCACCGCCACCCCCACCCGATGTGGAGTTCCCGGCGCCGAGGTACGACGAGCCGGCACCTCCGACGCCTCCGAACCAGCCGCCGCCACCGCCACCACCACCGCCGCCACCGGAGTTGGTGGCCGCACCACCGCCGATCGTGCCGGCGTGTCCGGAGGCCACCACCCCCTGGCCGCCCACGCCCGCGCCCTGACCGCCCCCGGCGCCACCATCGCCGTCGCCGTTGCCCCCGGCGCCACCGTTGCCGGACCAACCGGCGCCACCGCCGCCACCACCGCCACCGGCGACGATGAGCGCGGTGCCTGCCCGCGACACCGCGGAGCCCGCACCGCCGCCGCCTCCCATCGCACCGTCCACGGACCCGGTGTTGCCGCGTCCACCGTCACCGAACCCTTCCATGCCGGCACCACCACCGTCGGACTTGAAGTGACCCGATTCACCGCCGCCACCGACGGCGATCCGGAAGGTCTGACCCGGTTCGACCGGAACCGTACCGGTCACCTTCGCCCCGGTTCCGCTCAGACCCCAGGGTTGGTTCGTCTGGTTCTCGCCACCGTTCCCGCCGTTCGCCCCGACGACCGTGAACGTCGCCTCGTGCACCCCGGCCGGCACCACCCAGGTGTGGTCCACCCCGTGCCCGAGGAAGCCGAACGTCGAGGTGTGATCCGCCGCGCCCACGGGTGCGCCACCGGCGACACCGACGGTGACCGCCGCCATGGCCGCGGCGGTGAAGACCGCTCCGACACGGCGCCTCGTCCGCCCGATCCGAACCGTCGACCGATCGTCGATCGCCATGGTCAAC
>CAZVFF010000292.1:0-3113 GCA_964626395.1 uncultured Iamiaceae bacterium
CGCGACCCTCACCTTGGCAAGGTGATGCTCTACCAACTGAGCCACGTCCGCGTGTGGTCGACACCCTACCATCCCGGCAGCGTCGATCCGAACGCCGAACCCGTCGGGCCCGTCACATCGCAGCGACCCGATCGCGCACCACGCCGGCAGCCTCGAATGCCAGTGGTTTGTCGACGATCCCGGCGATCCGTGCGGTGTGTCCGGCGTGGAAGGTCAACATGGCGCTCTGGGCGTCCTGCCAGCCCTCCACCGTCAACCCCGGGGCGATCGCGAACTCGACGACCACCGGCTTCCAACGGCGGCCGCTGACGAGCAGTACCCGTCGGTCGGTGACGACGGCGACGCCGACCACCTCGTCGATGAGCCCGGGGACGACCACGATCACCGTCTCCGAGTCCGAAAGCACCATCGCTGCCAGCAGGACGGGTACCTCGGCATAGGGGCGGGTCGCCTCGCTCATCCGCGCGACGTGCGCCTCGAACCCGTGGGGGTCGGCGGATCCGGCCGCCGGTGCGTCCTGCACGACCACGTCAGCCGGTTCGGTCACGGGGGGAATCGGAGGTGTGGCCGGTTCGGGATCCACGGCCCCCGCACCGTCCGGGCCGGCTGTGTCGGCCAGCCACGGGTTGGCGGCCGGACCGGCTTCCTGCACGTCCGGCTGGACGGGCGGAGGCGGAACCGCAGCCTCGACCGGCGCAGGCGGAGCCGCAGCCTCGACCGGCGCAGGTGGAACCGCAACCTCCACAGGCGGAGGCGGAGCGGCGGCCTCCACCGGCGCCGTTTGCTGGAGCGCGTGCCCACAGGCCATGCAGAACTTCGAGTCGTCCGAATTCTCAGTGGAACAGTTGGGGCACTGCATGGTCACCTTCCGATCGGGCACGCCGGGGTCCGTCCGCGGACGCGCCCGACACTACCCGACGGACTCGACGCTGAATCGCGTTCCCGATCGCGTGCGGTCTCAGCCGGGATCCGGCGACGTGATCGTCAGGTCGCTGAACCGGGTGCGCGGGCGGTCCGTCCCGGAGCCGTCGGGAGCCGGCCGTGTGCGACGCCAGTAGAGGAACGTCGCGACACCCAGGGCCACCGCGATCGCGACCAGGCCCGCGACGACCGCCCACACCTTCGGGTCCGAGGACCCGTCGGTTCGGGTCACGCTCGACCCCGACAGCGATCGTTTCGCCACGGTGGTGGACGGTGCCGCGGTGGTCGACGGGCCGATCAGGAGGTTCTCCGTGGTGGTCATCGGTGCCGCCCCGGCCGTTCGCGGTGGATCGGACGGCGCGGCCGTCTCGGGAACCCACTGTCCGGACCCCTCATCTGCGGGCTGCCAGTCGGTCGCGGGTGTCTGCGGTTCCCAGGATGTGTCCGGGACACCCGGGTCCGACCAGACCGGCTCCTCGACGGACGGCGGTGCGGTGTCGGGAACGGTGGATGCCACACCCGGGTCGGTGGAGACGGGCGGATCGTCCGGATCGGTGGGTGCCGCGAACGCCCCCCTGTCGAAGACGGTCGGGGTCGCGCCGAACCCGATCAGCAGCGCCACCATCACGACGACGGCTGCGGCGCGGCGTCGTGCCCCGGTCGGTTCGCTACGACGATGCGACATCATGCTCCCGTGACGTTATCGGGTGGAGGCACCCGGTGGGCCTCGTCCAATGCGCTCCGGAAGTCCGTGACGAGATCCGCCACGGCTTCCAGCCCGACCGAGACCCTGATCGTTCCCTCACCGATACCGTCCGCAGCGAGTTCCTCGGGACGCAGCCCCACGTGCGTGGTCGACGCGGGGTGCGTGACGAGGGTCTCGGGGCCCCCCAGTGACGGCGCCATGCGGGCGATGCGGAGTGCTTCGACGAAACGGGCACCCGCCGGTGCCCCGCCGACGAGATCGAAGGCGATCATCACCCCCATGCGGTCCATCTGGGATCGGGCGAGTTCGTACTGGGGATGGCTCTCCAGGCCCGGGTAGCGCACCCCGGTCACCCCGGGGTGGCTCTCGAGCATCCCGGCCAACGTGCGGGCCGAGGCACAAGCCGTGTCCAGGCGCGCTGACAGCGTCCGGAGGCCACGCAACCCGTTCGCGGCGTCGTGGGGCGACGCGACCGCACCCTGGAGCACGGCGAACCCCCGCAACCAGGCGATCAGATCCGCGGAACCGGCGACGACACCGAGCGTCGCGTCGTTGGATCCCCCGATGCCTTTCGTGGCCGAATGGACGACCAGGTCCACACCGTGTTCCAGTGGACGCACCCCGAGCGGCGTGGCGAACGTCGAATCCACCGCGGTGACCGGGCCGGCGATCGCACCGAGTGCGTCGAGGTCGACGAGGTCCAGTCGCGGGTTCGCCGGGGTCTCGGCCCACACGAGCATCGTCCGCCCCGGTTCGACCGCGGCGGCGAACGCGTCCGGATCGGTGCCGTCGACGAAGGTGACGTCGATACCGAAGCGTGGGCAGACCGCCTGCAGGACGAGTCGTGTCACCCCGTAGAGCTGACGCTGGGCGACGATGTGGTCGCCACTCGAACAGATCCCGAGGATCACCCCGGTGACCGCCCCCATGCCGGATCCGTACGCCCGGGCCGCCTCGGCACCCTCCAGTTCGGCGATGGCCCGTTCGAAGGCGGCGACCGTCGGGTTCCCGTTGCGTGTGTAGAAACGGGCCGAGGTGGGATCGGTGGCGACCCGCCGTGCGGCCTCGACCGATTCGGATTCGAACGCCGTCGTCGGGTAGATCACCGGCGCCAGCGACGATTCCGCCGGGTCCCGCCCCGCGAGGATCGCGATCGTCGCCGGATCGAGTTCGTCGTTCATGTGTCCGGGTCCCCCAGTTCGGTGAACAGGTCGTCCAACAGCGTGCCCAACTGGTCCATCTCGATGAGAAACGCGTCGTGGCCGTGGAGGCTGTCGATCATGCGATAGGTGGCGTCGGCCCCGATCATGCCCTCGACCAACTCGCGTTGCTGGTATTCGGGGTAGAGGATGTCGCTGTTGACACCCAGCACGAGCGCGTGGGCGTGGATCCGGGCGAGCGCAGCGGCCACTCCCCCGCGGCCACGACCCAGGTCGTGCAGGTCCATGGCCTTGGTGAGCAGCAGGTAGGAGTTGGCGTCGAACCG